>CAYRPT010000255.1:0-6214 GCA_964425895.1 uncultured Solibacteraceae bacterium
AACCGGAATCAGCCCTTGCACTCGGGAACTCATGGTTCCCCAAATAGAAAAGTGGGCGGGATACCCCTTATCGGCATTCCGCCCACGCCACGTTTACTGATCGCTTGCTGAGGGCTTAGGGAAGGACGAAGCTGTTGCCGCGGCTGTCCCCTTCGCCGCCCCAGCGGGAGCCGGCACTCATGGCCGGATCATCGCCGCCGGAGGCCTCACGGCACGAAACGCCCAAGGCGATGCTCATCCCGCCGAATGGGCCGAACTCGTTACTGACCGTGCCGCTTACCGTCGTTCCACCAGCCGGCGAGCTGCCGTTCCAGTGGGTGCTCACGCAGGAACCGCTTCCGGGCCGGTACGCCACCATCGACCACATGATGCTGTACCGCGCTCCAGCGGAACCGGCGGTCAACACGGCCGCGCCATCGAGCGGCAGCGCCCCACCGCAGCCGAGGCTGCCGTTGCAGTCGCGGCAGCCCGAAACCACGAGTGTCCCGGGGAAGCTGCCACCGTAAGGACCAAGGTTGATGTTCCAATCCTGGCCGAAGTTATCACAGGCCGGAAAGGCCGCGAGTCCCATCGGAAAAGCAAGCGTCAAAACGGCGCAGAGCGCTCCGAGAAGAATGTGTCTCATGTTCAGAATCCTCCTTTAGCTGTCGGCAGGCAGTTGGCACTGTATCCGTTTGTCACTCAGGGCAGGACGAGGCTGTTGCCCCGGCTGTCACCTTCGCCGCCCCAGCGGGAGCCAACGCCGCTCGCCGGGTCGTCGCCGCCAGAGGCCTCACGGCACGAAACGCCCAAGGAAATGCTCATCGCGCCGAACGGGCCGAACTCGTTGCTGACAGTGCCCCTCACCGTGGTCCCGCCGGCCGGCGAACTGCCGTTCCAGTGGGTGCTCACGCAAGAACCGCTACCTGGCCGGTACGCGGTCATCGACCACATGAGGCTGTACGGCGCTCCCCCGGAACCGGCGGTCAGCGCCACAGCGCCATCCAGCGGCAGCGCCCCACCACAGCCTAGGCTGCCATTGCAGTCCCGGCAGCCCGAAACCACGAGTGTGCCCGGGAAGCTCCCACCGTACGGGCCCAGGTTGATGTTCCAATCCTGGCCGAAGTTATCACAGGCCGGGAAGGCCGCGAGCCCCATCGGAAAAGCAAGCGCTAAAACGGCGCAAAGCGCCGCAAAGATAGTGTGTCTCATATCCCAGAATCCTCCTCCTACTCTTGGTAGGCACTTCGCAGTGTACCATGCGGAACAAGAAAGTCAAGAAAAAAAATGTGTTTCAACGCTTCAGGTGGCTGTGGCCGTAGATCAGCAGGTAACTACTACGGTTAGGTGACCACCGGCGTCTGGTGACAACGGCCGCGGGGACAGGCCGGTACGGTTCTATGAAAACCAGTATTTCCGACTCGGTTACCCTATTCCGAGGCGAACACCGTGAAGCGCGCCACGTCACGAAATCCGAGCCGCCGATAGAGAGAGACCCCTTGAGGGGTCGACTGGAGAACCATTCGCTCGAGCCCGGTCTGCTCCCGGGCGGCGGCGAGCGCGTGACGCGTGATCTGTTCCCCGATACCCCGGCGTTGATGTTCCGGCAGAGTGGCAACGCTGTAGAGGCCGATGGCGCCGGCCGCGACGATGGTGGCCGCGCTCGCCACCGGCCGCCCACGGAGGAAACCGATCCAGCCTTCGAGCCCGTCACGCCACGCCTGAGGGTGTGCGTAGATCGTCGTCGAGGTCTTGAGAGGTACGCGAAAGCACGCCGCGGTGATCCGGCAAAAGGCAGTCCGGGTTTCCTCGTCCTGCACCGGCCGAAAGCTCAGACCCGGGACCTCCCGCCCCGGCGACAGCGGAAGCGCGGCAGCCGTCATCCCCGGGCACCGCGCGGCCATCCCCAGACCGTGCCGGCTGAAAACTTCCCCGAGTCCGCCGCGGAGCGCCGGGGGCAGGAGATCGTGGCAAAGCCAGAAGGACCACCGGAGGCCCCTCGCCTCGTAATAGAACCGAGCCGCCGCCACCCGCCGTTCCAGCTCACCCCCAACCGTCACGCGTCCCTCCAGCAGGGCGGCATTGAAGACCGGACAGGCGACCGCCGCGTTGGCCAGCAGGACCCCGGGAAGCCTGTCGATTCCGCCTTCCGGCGCCGCCCGGGCGAAACAGCACAGCGCGTGGCTCAGGTTACGTTCCACCACCTCGAACTCGCGCATGGGGCTGATTAGAGCAAACTGAGAGGGTCTACGTCCACTGCGAGGGCCGTGGGGGGCCACTTTCGTTGGGCCGCATGCCGGCGCAGCACGGTAAGCTGCTCCCGCAACACCTTCCGGCTGGCCGCCTTAATGAGGATCTGGTACCGGAATTCCCGCTTCAGACGGGGTACCGGCGCTTCTGCCGGTCCGAGCACCTTCAGCTCGGGCGGCGGCGGGTTCAGAAGAAAGGCCAGCTCGCCCGCCAGCCGGTACGCATCCTCCTGCCGGGGCGCTCGGATCAGGAGATTCGCCAGCGCGCTGAACGGCGGGTAGCGCATAAGACGCCTGAACTGGAGTTCTTTCTCATAGAAACCCTGGTAGTCCTGGGCCTTGGCGAACCTGATGGCGTAATGGTCCGGATTGAGGGTCTGAATGATCACGCGTCCGGGAATTCCGCCCCGCCCGGCCCGGCCGGCCGCCTGGGTGAGCAGTTGGAAGGTGCGCTCAGCGGCCCGAAAGTCCGGCATGGCCAGGCCGATGTCCGCCGACACCACGCCCACCAGGGTAACGTTCGGGATATCGTGCCCCTTGGCGATCATCTGGGTTCCCACCAGAATGTCGAACTCCCCGGCCCGGAAGCCGCTCAGGACGCTTTCGAAAGCCCGCTTGCTGGTGGCCGTATCCCGGTCGAGCCGGGCCACGCGCGCGCCCGGCAGGTGGCGCCGGATCTCCTCCTCGACCCGCTCCGAACCGTGCCCAACGAAGTAGAGGTACTCGCCGCCGCACGCCGGGCACCGGTTCGGCACCGGCGCCGCGTAATTACAGTAGTGGCACAGCAGGCGCCGGTCCCGCCGGTGGTAGGTGAGCGTAACCGCACAGTCCCGGCACTGAATCCGTTCCCCGCACGAGCGGCAGGCCACGAAACTGGAGAAACCCCGGCGGTTGAGAAGCAGCATGGTCTGCTCGCCTGCCGCCAACCTCTCCTCCATGGCCTGGGCCAGGCGCCGCGAGAACACGTTCATTTGGCGCGTCTCGAGAAACTCCTCGCGCATGTCGATCAGCTCGACGTCGGGCATCGGACGCGAAGCCACCCGCTCGGGCAGTTCGAGCAGCTCATACCGCCCGCTGCCGCCGTTGTACCGGGTCTCCATGCTGGGCGTGGCGGAGCCCAGCACCACCACCGCACCGGCCTGCTGCGCGCGAACAACGGCCACATCCCGCCCGTGGTAGCGCGGGGTCTCTTCCTGCTTGTAGCTGCCGTCGTGCTCCTCGTCCACCACGATCAGTCCCAGATCCTTCACCGGCGCGAAGACTCCCGACCTCGTCCCCACCACCACGCCTGCCTCGCCGCACTGGATCCGCCGCCATTGCTCCGCCCGTTCCCGCTCGCTGAAGGCCGAGTGGAGCATCGCCACCCGTTCTCCGAACCGGTGAAAGAATTGCCCGGCCATGGCCGGCGTCAGGGCGATCTCGGGTACCAGCAACAAGGCGCCACGGCCCATCGCCAGGACACTTTCGATGGCCCTCAGATAGACCTCGGTCTTGCCTGATCCGGTCACTCCAAAGAGCAGGAACGTCTGGAAGCCACCCCCTTCGACAGCCGTGCGAATCTTGTCGTAGGCGGCCTGCTGATGAGCATTGAGTTCCACGGCTCCGGCCGCCGGCATCTCGGATAGAGATAGCCCCTCCAGCCGGAGCCGCAAGAGCCCGCGGCGCGCCAGGGCTCGAGCTGCCCGCCCCGCGTCCTTCACCTGGCTTTCGAGATCCCCGAGGTTGTGCGAACCCGGGTGCAACTCCAGGAAGGCCACCAACTCGCGCTCGGCCTTCTTGAGTTTCACCTCGGGCGGCCGTCCACCGAACTCCACCCGGAGCCGGGCCGATGCCGCCCGTAGAGGATCCCGCTCGGCTTCCACGTCCTCCGCCTCCACCAGACCCTTTCGGACGAGCGATCGCAGCACCCGACCCGCATTCGCAACGCGTTGTTTCAGGTAAGCCTCCGTGAGCGGGCGCGATTCGAGAAGGCGGACAATCGCCGTCACTGGTTCCTCGCCGGGGGCCTCGAGCAGCAGTTGGCGCGTGGCGTCGCGGCCGGCGCCGGTGAGCGAATACCGCTTCGAGCGGTGCAGTTCGCCGGCCAGAGGCGTCATGGTGCGCAAGACTTCCCCAAGCGGCGCCGAATAGTACTCGGCCACCCAGCGCCCCAGCCGGAGCATCCCCTCGTCGAGCGCCGGCGCTTCATCGAGTAACCGGAGCGCCTCCCGCACCTCCGCCGCCGGGGGCGTGGCGTGGCAAGCCAACGCTACACCGGTCAGACGGCGGTGTCCGAAGGGTACCACCAAACGGCATCCGGGCCGAACACGATCCCGCAGTGTCAGCGGAAGGCGGTAGGTGAACGCATAGTCCAGGGGCACCGGAAGCGCCACATCGCAATACTCGAAGCCGGTCCGCTCCGGCATCAGAGGTTGCGGTGGGAGGGTACCACCCGATGTCATAGTCCCATTGTGGATGATCGGCGCCCTTCCATGGACGCGGAGGACACGGCATGATCAGCGTCCTCCGGGCTGTCGGAATGGCGAGGCCGGAGATCCGAAATCCGCAGCCCCTCGACCGCCACGCTCCCACCCCCCATAAGCTCTACAGTTTTATGAACTTCGCACCGATTCCTCAAGCGAGTGCTCAAGGCGGTGACGGCAGCGCAGGAAGACGCCAAGTGGTCTATACAACAATGACTTACGGCTGTAACCAAATAATATGAACAAATAGTGAATTATAAGTTACAATAAGGTTGCAATCATGATCACGGTTGTCGTCCTGATCGGCTTCAGCATCGCCTCCCTGGCAGCCCAGGGGATGCAGCCGACACCTCCGGCGCACCGCGAAACATGGCTCCCCCGCATCGAGGAAGCCGCCGATCTGATTGAGATTGGGGGTTTTCCGGCTGCCATAACCGTGCTGGAAGGTCTCCGCCGGGAGCAGGAGGCGCTTCAGGCGGCGGACGAGCAAACGGTGCTGGCGCTCAGCCTTCTTGGCGTCTGCTACCGGGAGATGGGACGGTATCGTGACGCGGAACTAGCCGACCGCACCGCCCTGCTCGCCGCCCGGAATCTGAACCGGGAGAAACAGCTAGCCCTGTGCCGTCCGCTGGAGAGCCTGGCGCACCTCTACGCCGAGATGGCGCACTATCAGCGAGCCGAGGGCCTCTATCGCCGTTCCCTGGAAATTCGCGAAGCGGTTTTGGGTCCGGACCATCCTTCGGTTGGGCAGGTCCTGAACAACCTGGGTGAGGTCCACCGCAGAGCGGGCCGGCCATCGGACGCGGAGCGGTTCCTCTTGCGATCGCTAGCCCTCTCGCGGAGCGCTCTGGGCTCGTCGCATCCCGAGGTCGCGGTGGCCCTCAATAACCTCGGCACGCTGTATGGCGACGCCGGCCATCTCCTCAAGGCGCGCGGATACCTCGAGGGAGCCGTTGCGATCTGGCGCGCGACGTACGGCGAGAGCCATCCTGCGTACGCCACCGGCCTGGTCAACCTGGCGACCCTATACTCCCAAATCAATCGCCCCGCCGAATCGGAAGCGCTGTACGTCCAGGCGCTGGCGATCCTGGAGCGCGTGCTCGGTCCCGAGCACCACCGCGTGGGATGGGCACTCTCGCAATACGCCTCCACTCTGCGCCGGCTGGACCGGAGGAAAGAAGCGCGCGATGCCGAAAAGCGCGCCCGCGAGATCCTTGAAGGACACGCCCGGAAGAATCTGCTTCACCTGACGGTCGACATCAGCGAACTGGGCCGCAAGAGTGGGGATTAGCCCTGGATCAGGCCCATCCGCTTTGAGCCGCGATCGAGTAGCCTCTGCTTTGGGCGAGAAGCTCGCCTCGAACATCAGGACGTCTGCCGAGGGGGGCGGATGAAGTGACCGCCCGTCAGCCCTCCCAGATACCGGGGGCCAACCGATCTTCCAGGCCCGCAATTCGCGACGGAGCGAACTCAGGCCGCCGGCCCGCGCGAAGTTCCCGGCCAAAATCCTCGGCGATCTTCACC
>CAYRPT010000256.1:0-6203 GCA_964425895.1 uncultured Solibacteraceae bacterium
CTCGATCTCCAACTCCGGACCTTCGGCGACGTAGCTGCGGAGGACCTGCGCACCGGGACCCGCGGTCTGGACCTGCAAAACGCCATCCGCCTTCTCCAGCCGGGTCTGGTCGCGGCTGCACCAGCCGTCCACATTCGTCCGGTACGCCTCCGGGTTTTCCTTTTCGAAGGTCTGTCCCTGGTCACCGGTTTCCTCGATCCATGTCTCGAGGAGGCGGTGCATCTGGTCGAGGCGCGCCGCGTGCTCCGGCGCGGCTGCCAGGTTCTGGATTTCGAACGGGTCGCTCTCGAGATCGAAGAGTTCCTCTGCCGGCCGGGCCGGGCCCATGAAGAGCGCCGCGGGACCGGTCAGCTTTCCCTCCTCGTTCAGTTGGCGCATGGCGGCGAGCGCCGGATACTGCGTGTCTTTGTAGACGTTCTGCTGGGTGTAGGGCCGGTCCGGGAGGAAGTTCCGGATGTACTTGTACCGGCGGTCGCGGATCGCGCGGATGCGGTCGACGGTCTCGTCGCACCGGTCGCGGGCGGCCACCACGTAGTCGCGCGGGCGGACTCCCGAACCGTAGAAAGGACGCCCCTCCATGTGCGCCGGGGGCTCGACCCCGGCCAGGCGCAGCGTCGTAGCCGTGATGTCGATCGAACTTACGAGATCGTCGAAAGTCTGGCCGGACCGGTAGCCCTGGGGCGCGAACCGCTCCGGGATGCGGACGATCAACGGAATGCGGATGCCGGCGTCATACAGGAACTGCTTGCCGCGCGGCATGGGACGGCCATGGTCGCCGAAGAAGAACACGATCGTGTTGTCGGCCAGGCCCTCCTGTTCGAGGCGCGCCAGCACCGCGGCGGCCTTGCGGTCGAGATGCCTTGCCGTGTCGAGGTAGCAGGCCCAATCGAGCCGAATTGCCGGATGGTCCGGGTAGTATGGGGGCAGCGACGTGAGCTCCGCGGGGTCCGTCGGGTCGTCCGGAAACCGGCGAAAGGCGCGGTGGGTCTCCGAGAAGTTGATCTGCGCGTAGAAGGGCTGGCCACCGGCGCGCTCGGACCAATCCTCGCCGTCGAACAGGTTCTCCACCTCGTAATTCAGGTCGGTCTTACCCGTGCCGTGAAGTCCGTGCGTGTTTTTCAGGTTCGAGGTGTGGTAACCGGCTTCGCGGAGATAGTGCGTGAAAGGCCGGACGTGGCTGGGAAGCCGGTAGCCGTCCCCCCGGTGACTCCGATGGTTGTGGCCGCCGACGCTGGTCTGATACATCCCCACGGCCAGAGCCGACCGGGATGCCGAACACACCGGGCCGGTTACAAACGCCCGGGTGAATCGCATCCCTTGGCGGGCGAGGCCGTCGAGCGCCGGCGTCTCGAGGTCCCGATTGCCGTAACAGCTCAGGTCCGGGCTGAAATCCTCGGCGATCATCCAGAGGATGTTGGGCCGCACGCCGCGTCCGGCACAGCTTCCCGCCGACAGGCCAGAGGCGGCCAGCGCCGCGCCGAGCCACTGCCGGCGCGTGGTGGGGTGAAGGCTGGAGTTCCACATAATCGCGGCCATTCTCTCATGGTTCGGACCACGGCGGGACAAGGCGGGCGCTGCGCCGCGGGCGCCCTCCGGTCAGGCGCTCCAACGAATCGAGGTTACTTTGCCGTTGTCCTCGATGTTGCCGCCCAACGCCCGCAGACGGAGGTCGGCGCCGGTCTGGGTGAGCGTGGCCTCGACCCAGCCGACGGGCGAGCGGTCCCAGAAGTTGTAGCCGACGGCGGGCAGGTTTACCAGTTGGATGTCGCCCCAGGCGCCGTGGGAGTAGACGTGGGAGTGGCCGTACACCACCGCCTTGACCATGCGGTGGCGCTCCAGGATTCGGAACAGCCAGAGGACGTCCAGGAGTGAGTTGTCGCCGTCGTCAAGGGTGTGATGAACAAAGACCACAGTGGGCTTGGGCGCGGCCGTGCGGAGAAATTCCGTCAGCCAATCGCGCTGCGCCTTGCCCAGCAGTCCGGGCGTGTAATTGGGGCGGATAAGAGAGTCCAGCAAAAGGAAGCGAACGGGATCCGCCTCGAGCGATAGGATGTATTTGCCCTTGACGTAGTGGCGCTCGCCGGGATCGTCGCGGAAGACCGTGAGGAAGTTTTCACGATGATCGTGATTGCCCAGGGCCATGGCGATGGGCACTCGTTCGGCCAGGGGCGCCAGGAGGCTCTTGAGATTGTGGTAGTCGCCGGGCAGGCCTTCCAACCGCGCGAGATCGCCGTCGATTACCACACCCGCCGGGGCCCACGCGAGCACCTGCTCCACCACCTTGCGCAAGTTGTCGTACGGGTTGAAGCCACGATATTCGTCGGCCGGGCTCGCGGCGATGTGTGTATCCGAGAGGAAGGCCCATCGCACGCTTGACGAGTCGGCGGGCCAAGCGGCGCCGGCAGAGGCAGCGAGAAACGAGCGGCGGGTCGGCAGGGACAGAAGAGGCATGAAGATCGTCCTTCCGCCATTGTACGTTTCGGCTTAGACGGCCGCCGGCGAAGCCGCCGGCGCGGCAAGCGACACTGCGCTCCACAATGAGCGGGCCGCGCGGAGCGGGTCGCCGGGCTGCTTCCTTCACGCCTGGGTGTTCCGCACCCCGCCCGGGACGGCGAGAGCCTACGCCAATCCGCTCTCGCGGGCGAGGTGAAGAGCCTCGATGGCCGCGCCGCGGGCGCCGGCGGTGTCGCCGTTGGGCATGATGTGGATCGGAATGCCGGCCTGTTCCTCCCGCTGCGGCGGCATGCCGGCCCGGATTTCTCCGACGAACCAACGCTGGAAGTCCGGCGAGGTTTCAACGGCCCCTCCACCGACGATCAGGGCATCGGGGTCGAAGGTGTTGATCATCTCGTCAAAGAACAGGCCCAAGGCGTGGGCTTGGACGCGGAAAATCTCCCGGCACATGGGATCGCCGCGCTCGGCCAGCCCGCGCACCAGCTTGGCGGCCCCGCCGAGGTCGCCCTCGCGGGCGAGTGGATGACCGGGGTAACGCTTCAGGAAATAGGGGAGAAGCGACTTCTCGATGGCCGTCAGCGAGCATAGAGCTTCCAGGTCGCCGGTGCGGCCGCAATTGCAGCGAGGGACCAGGCCCTCGATTCCGGCGATGGATTGATACGGGATGAGCACGTGGCCCAACTCGCCGCCGAAGCCCATCCGGCCCTTGACGACGCTGCCGCCGACGATGACTCCGCCCCCCAGGCCCGTGCCGATAATCGCGGAGATGGACGTTTCACGGCTGGTGGCGCCAAAGATGGCGAAATGACCCCAGAGAGCGCCCGCGTTGCCGTCATTCAGGTAGGGAACAGGTATCCCCAGCTTCTCAGCGAGGGCGGTTCGGATGTCAAACCCCGCCCATTCGGGGTGGACAAAGTTGGTGGAGCCCCGCGAGCTGAGAATGCCTGCCGCGCTGGCGGGGCCGGGGGTATCCAGTCCGACGACGACGATGTCGTTCACAGTCACGCCCGCGCGGCGGGCTGCAATCTCCAGACCGTCCGCGATCTGCTGGAGGCACACCGCCGGCCCTTCCTTCGAACGGGCCGGATGCTCACAAAGCCCCTCGATGAGGAATTCGCCCCGCAGGCTGACCACGGTGTAATTAACGGCGGTTCCGCCGAGATCTACTCCAGCTACGACGTTCACGAGCGTCTCCTAGGGCCGGGCAACGAACAAACCCGCCCGGTTTCTTTAGCTTAGCAGCCCACGCGGCGGCAACGCGGGTTAGCGGAGCAAAGCGAGCGTCGCCGCTAAAGTCAGGCTGAGCACTACGATTTCGAAAGCCCGCTGCGGGATGTGGGCAAAGATCCAGCGGCCGGTCAACGCTCCGACGATGGTGGCGGGAATCATAGCGGCGTCGAACAGCAGCGAGACCCGGCTGAAAAGGCCGTGGAACTGGTAGATGGGTATCTTCGCCAGGTTGATAACGAAAAAGAACCATGCGGCGGTGGCGATGAACTCGTGCTTCGGCAGGCGCATGCTCAGCAGGTAAAGGTTCATGACCGCGCCCGCGGCGTTGGCCACCGTAGTTGAGAAGCCGGCGGCGATTCCGTACGGAGAGGCATGGGGCAAGGCCACGGCGGTTTCGGGACGCAGCCGGCCGCGCAGATAGACGACCAGCATGGCG
This sequence comes from uncultured Solibacteraceae bacterium, assembly GCA_964425895.1. Taxonomy (GTDB): domain Bacteria; phylum Acidobacteriota; class Terriglobia; order Bryobacterales; family Bryobacteraceae; genus CAYRPT01. The sequence goes on from CAYRPT010000256.1 coordinate 4,121, forward strand.
AAGATCATCCCCGCGACGATTTTGCGAAGCACCGATTCATTGAAGGCGAGCGCCGCCGCCCCGCCAGCCATACCAATCAGCACCCATGGCGCCAGACGGAGGAGTTGCCTGAGATCGGCGTGGCGCCGCCAGTAAAACACGGCGAACCCGTCGGCCAAGCAGAGAACTGGCAGCAACCACCCCGCCGCCTGCCGGGCGTCGCCCACCATCAGGATCATCGCGGGCGCCACAAAGGTCCCGGCGCCGGGAACGCCGGTCTTGGCGACGCCGATGGCGAAGGCGCAGAACGCACCGGTGATCCATTGCCAGGGGGCAAGCTCAGGCATGGTGGTGGCTACCGGCGACCCGGAGAACTCCAAGAGCGGCGTCTTGGCGGTGAGGGCCGGATTCTTCCAGTGTAAACTCACCGAACAAGCAATAGAATGTTGTCTGCCATGACAGATTTCCAAAACTTCGTCCAGGGGAGATTCTCGCCCTCCACGGGCCGGGACCGCGTGGACGTCACCAACCCCTCAACCGGCCAACGGATCTGCACCGTGCCGGAATCCACCGAAGCGGACGTCGACGGCGCGCTCGCGGCCGCCGCGGACGCCCAAAGAGACTGGGCAAGGAGGCCCGCCGTCGAGCGGGCCAATGCTCTTCGGACCCTGGCCGTCAAGATCCGTCAGAACACCGAGGCCATCGCACGCATCATCACCGAGGAACAGGGCAAGATCCTCGGCTTGGCGCGCGTCGAGGTGGCCTTCACCGCCGACTACATCGACTACATGGCCGAGTGGGCGCGCCGCATCGAGGGCGAGATCCTGGAGAGCGACCGCCCCGGCGAGACCATTTTCTTGTTCCGCCAGCCTATTGGCGTAATCGGCGGAATCCTGCCGTGGAACTTCCCGTTCTTCCTCATCGCCCGGAAGGCGGCGCCGGCGCTGGTGACCGGCAATACCATCGTCATCAAACCCAGCGAGGAAACGCCCCATAACGCCGTCAAGTTCTGCGAGTTGCTCGCCGAGAGCGACATCCCCCCGGGATGCATCAACATCGTGCACGGGCGCGGGCCGACGGTGGGCCGGGCGCTGGCCTCTTCGCCCCGCATCGGCATGATCAGCTTCACGGGCAGCGTCGAGACCGGCGCCGCCGTCATGGCCTCGGCCGCGCCCAACATCACCAAAGTGAACCTGGAGCTGGGCGGAAAAGCGCCCGCCATCGTCATGGCCGACGCGGATATGTCCCTGGCCGTGAAGGCCATCAAGGATTCACGCGTCATTAACAGCGGCCAGGTCTGCAACTGCGCCGAACGTGTCTACGTCCAACGCCGCGTGGCTGACGAGTTCACCGGCAGGCTGTCGGAGGCGATGAAGGCCTGCCGCGTCGGAGACCCACTGGCCGATGAAACCGTCGACTACGGCCCGCTCATCAACGAGAAGGGCTACCGCAAGGTGGAGGCTCTCGTGGGCGGCGCGGTTTCAGCCGGCGCCACTGTGGTTACAGGCGGCAGGCGCATGGCGGGCGAGGGCGGCTTTTACTACGAGCCAACGGTGCTGAGCGGAGTGCGGCAGGACATGGAAATCATTCGGCGGGAAGTGTTCGGTCCCGTCGTCCCGATCGTAACCTTCGAAGACCTCGAAGAAGCCATCGCACTGGCCAACGACTCCGAGTACGGGCTCACTTCGTCGATCTACACCCGCGATCTCAACGTCGCTCTGAAGGCGTGCCAGGAGATCCGGTTCGGCGAAACCTACATCAATCGGGAGCATTTCGAAGCGATGCAGGGCTTCCACGCCGGGTGGCGCAAGAGCGGGATTGGCGGCGCAGACGGCAAACACGGCCTCTACGAGTTCACGCAGACCCACGTGGTCTACATCCAGGGCCGCTGATGGCCTTCGCGCCGCTCATCGAGTCGTGGGGCGGCCCGCAAGCCGCCCAGGGTAGCCCGGTGAGGAGGATGCTCAGGCCGCAAACTCGCCGAACGGATGTGGCAGTCCCTTCAGATGCCCACGGAGCATCTCCTGATGGTCCTTGAGCACCGAACGGAATGACGGGTCGCCGGCCAGATTGTCCTGCTCGAAGACATCGGCGATCGCCCACA
>CAYRPT010000257.1:0-1399 GCA_964425895.1 uncultured Solibacteraceae bacterium
CGTCTCGCCAGCACATCGGTCTGATAGTTGTCCGGCGTGCCGTAGTTCTCTTCCCGGGGGACCGGCTCGTCCCCACTGTAGATCTCCCCGTTTTTCAGGTATCGGGTCACCACGCCGTTTTCGTTGATGGCGTAGTTGAAGACGCAGTACGTGCTCATATCGATGAGTCCGTACCACCGATCCCACCCCGGGGGCACGTAGTCCGCTTCGAACTTCAGCCGGTTCGCCATCCCCACGGCGTTGTCCCACCGTGCGCGCTCCCGTCCCAGGTCTTCCTCTTTGACACCCGTATAGAAGCCGCCATAGCCGTTCAAGTACTTGCCGACATGGCCGGTACGATAGCCGGCCGCCTGAAGCCATGTCGCGACCGTCGAACGGTCGTCAAGCGCCAAAACGCTTCCATTCACGTGGCTGTTGCTGAACATTCGATGGTTGTGGGCATATTGACCGGTCAGAAACGTGGCCCGCGACGGCCCGCAAACCGGAGCCGTCACATACGACGCGCTAAACACCGTGCCCCGATCCCGGATGTACCTCGCGACATTCGGCATAGCTCCGATGTCGAACGCCGTGTTCAGCGTCAGCCTGTCGAGGTCGTCCACCATGATCACGACCACGTTCGGCCTGGATCCGCTGAGCCCCGGACTTTGCGCCAGCCGGTCCCGTGGCGTGTCCCCGGCCCCCATGCCGGCCGGCGCAAGACTCGCACCCAACAGGAAACACACCGCCCCTTCCCTTCGAAGCATGTCGCCCCTCCGCACACACGCAATCGCCGGCCCCACGCCGCGCTCGACGCCCGGGCCGGGGTATCTCTCCACCCCCAGCGCCCGCCGCATCCGGCCCGGCACGCGAGGACTTCAATAATCTTAGCCCGCTCACGGATCAGCGTGCTCTCCGAGGTCGGCCTTGACAAAAGGCGAACAAATGGCGAAACTACGAACATCGCTTGGTGCTTTCGCCCATGTTCCCCGAGACCAGGCTCGTCGGAATCGCCCGGCTCGCCGCCGCGGCCGAAACGCTCGCGCGCAAGGAGCGCGTAGTCTATCGTGAGCTCCCCACACGGCGTTTTCTGACCCGGTGCCGTAGCAACCGCGTTCCGTTCGACTGGACTGTCAACCCCTATCGCGGCTGTGAGTTCGGCTGCGCGTATTGTTACGCGCGCTACACCCACGAGTTCATGGAGTTGCGCGACCCCCGCCAGTTCGAAACCGACATCTTCGCCAAGCAGTGGAGCGCGGCCGCCTTCCGGCAGGAGCTGAGCGCCGTCCGCCCCGGCCAGTGGATTGCCATTGGAACCGCCACCGACCCCTACCAGCCGGCCGAGCGCCGCTATCGCCTCACCCGCCGCCTCCTCGAGACGCTCGCCCAGCGAGTCATCGAGCGCATCCTCGCCGAGTCG
>CAYRPT010000257.1:1409-5503 GCA_964425895.1 uncultured Solibacteraceae bacterium
AATCGCCCCCCCCGCCGCCGCCTGGCGCCGCGCGCGGGCGAGCCCCGCCTCTGCATCTCCGTCACCACCAAGTCGGACCTCGTCACCCGCGACATCGACGTGCTCAGCGGAATCGCCCGGAACAATATCCTGCACGTCGCTCTGACCATCACGACCGCCGACCCGGCCCTGGCCCGGCTGCTGGAACCATACGCCCCCCGCCCCGGGCTGAGGTTCCAGGCCGTGCGCCGCTTGAGCGACGCCGGGCTCCGCGTCGCGGTGCTCGTCTGCCCGCTGATGCCCCTCATCAACGACTCCGAGGAATCCCTCGAGCGCCTGGCCGCGCTGGCGCGGGAACACGGCGCCGCTTCGTTTGCGGGCGGCGTCGTGTTCCTCAAGCCCTGCACCCACGAGGTGTTCTTCTCGCTCCTCGACAGGAACTTCCCGCATCTCGCCGGCCGCTATCGCGCGCACTTTCGCCGCCACGCGTTCCTGACTGGCGCTTACCCGGACAGGATAGCCGCCCGCCTGGAACGCGCCCGCGGCCGCCACGGCCTCGACCGCCGGTTCCCCGACTACCAGCCGGCGGAATGGGCCGCGGAGGAGCAGCTTTCCCTGCCCTTTTCGGAACCCGACGGTCCGGCCGTGGACTTGTCATCAAAAAGTACTTGTCAAGACTACCCCTTGTCGCTATAATGCTTCCTATGGCGACGATCCACCCGCTGCGGCCGCGGCCCGCTAACACCGTCGGCATCCAGTCGCATGCTCTCGAGAATCTGCGCTTCATCCGCGAGACCATGGAGCGCGCGGGTTCATTTACCGCCGTACCGGGTTGGGGGGGCGTCGCCATGGGTGTCATTGCGCTGGCCGCCGGCATCCTGGCGGGGCGGCAGCCCGGCTTGCCTGCTCAACTCCGCGTGTGGATGGCGGCGGGCGTCCTGGCGGCGCTCGTGGGGCTGGCCGCAACCTGGCGGAAGGCGCGCCGCACACGGCTGGACCTGTCCTCGGCCCCGGCCAGGAAGTTCGTGCTCGGCTTCGCGCCGGCCGTGGCCGCGGGCGGGGTGCTCACCGCGGCGCTGTACCGGTACACCGCCATTTCGCTCGCCCCCGGCGTCTGGCTCCTGCTCTACGGGACGGCCATCGTAGCCGGAGGCGCCTTCTCGGTTCGCCCGGTTCCACTGATGGGCCTTTGTTTCATGGCGGCCGGCGGTGGGGCCCTGCTTTCCCCGGCATCCTGGGCGAACTGGTACTTGACAGCCTCGTTCGGCGGCATCCACCTGGTATTCGGCTGGCTCATTGCGAGGAGGTACGGTGGCTAGGCAGAGCGCGATCTGGAATGGCGACGGGCGCCGGAGCCGGGCGGCCGGCCCGGTGGCGCGATGGGCGGGCAAGGCGCTCCCGAATCTGGACCGCTTGATCCACGAGCGCATGCGTCTCGGAATTGTGAGCGCGCTGGCGGTCAACGAGTCGCTCACGTTCATCGAGTTGAAGAAGTTGCTGGACACCACCGACGGGAACGTCAGCATCCACACCCGGAAACTGGAAGAGGCCGGCTACATCGAGTGCCGGAAAACCTTCGAGGGCCGCGTCCCGCGCACGGAGTACTCCCTTACGGCGGAGGGACGCTCGGCGCTGAAGCGCTACCTCGATCACATGGAAGCGCTGGTCCGGGCCATGAAGAGAGCCTGAAAAGCCGTGACGCACGAAACGTCATTCGACAGTGGGAAGCGCCTGCATGTCGCCATCATCATGGACGGCAACGGACGCTGGGCCGCGGCGCGCGGTTTGCCGCGAACCGCGGGGCATCGGGCCGGCGCCCGCAGCGTGCGGCGGGTTATCGAGGCCGCCTCCCCTCTCGGAATCGGCACCCTGACCCTGTACGCCTTCTCCGCCGATAACTGGAAGCGCCCGCCGGCCGAAGTCAACGCCCTCCTCGGACTTCTGGAGAGCTACCTCGCCCAGGAGACCCAAAAGTGCGTGCGCAGCGGCGTCCGTGTGAGCTTCATTGGACGGCGGGACCGGCTTCCGCTGCCTCTTTGCGCGGCGATCGAGCAGGCCGAGAACGCCACCTCCGCCGGCGCCCGCCTCCATCTCCGCATCGCGGTCGATTACTCGAGCCGCGAAGCCCTGCTCGACGCGGTGCTTCGCCTCCGTTCGGCCCCGCTCGTAGACCGGCCCACCTTCGAGCGCGCACTCGCCGGGACCGCCCCCGGAGCCGCTGAGGTGGACCTGCTGATCCGCACCGGTGGCGAGCAGCGCCTCAGTGATTTCCTGCTGTGGGAGTGCGCCTATGCCGAGATGTATTTCACCGCCGTGCCATGGCCGGAATTCGACAGGCGCCACCTGGAGCACGCCGTGGACGCCTATCGGCGTCGCGAGCGCCGTTTTGGTGCGCTCCCGGCCGCTTGACGCCGCCGGGTGCGGAGAGGATCATGGGCGCGCGGGCGGTCCCGCGGAGGCTTCCTTCGCCAGGCGGATCTCGGCGCCTTCGAGCTTCTTCTGCACGCTGGCTATCTGAGCCGGATCCTTCTCGCTCTCTGAGGCGTTCCTCCACTCTTCGAGCGAGAGCTTCCAGTGTGCGATGGCCTCGCGAAGCTTGCCCTGCTTGAAGTACACGTCCGCCAGGTGATCGTGAACCACCGGATCCCGGGCCACCTTCTCGGTGGCGCGGCGCAGGTATTCCTCCGCCTCGTCGACCCGGCCCATCCGGTAATACACCCAGCCGAGGCTGTCGAGATAGGCGCCATTGTTCGGCTCGTACTCCAAGGCCTTCCGGATCAGGTCCCGCGCCTCCTCCAGCTTCACGTTGCGGTCGGCGTACATGTAGCCGAGGTAATTCATGGCGGCGGGGTTGTCGGGGTTCAGGCGCAGAACCTCCTGAAAAACGGCCTCAGCCTCTTCGAAGCGCTTCTGGCGCTCGTACATCGCGCCCTGCATGAAGAGCGTTGCCGCCTTCTCCTCCTCGGACTTGCTGAGATCAAGCGCCTTCTCCAGCACCGCGCCCATCAGGTCGAACCGTTTGGCCCGCTCGTAGATTTGGGCTTCCGTAAGGTAGCTGTCACGATCCCGCTCGCCTTTGGTCAGCGCTTGAACCGCGGCCACCGCCTCGTCCGAACGCCCGAGGTCGGCCAGCACCGTCGCCCGGATCATGGCGATCATCGTGTCGTCCGGGTGCTTCTTGAAGGCCTCGTCGATGACGGCGTACGCCTCGTCGAAGCGCTTTACCTGGCGATAGGTGTCAGCCACCTGGGCCGCAACCCGGGGCGATTTCTCGGGATCCAGTTTCTCGAGCTCGCGAAATGACTTGATGGCGTCCTCCGCGCGCTCCGCGGCGCGGTAGAGCAGGCCCAGGCGTTCCAGGAACACGGCGCGATTCGTTTTGGCGCCGGCGCTGTAGGAAGCCTCCTCGGAGTCCTTGAGGATATCCTCGAGAAGGGCAATCGCCTCCTCCGGTTTCCCTTCCGCCTCCAGCAGGTTCACCTGGTTGTATTGGACCTCCAGGTTGTCCGGCGCGGCCGCCAAGGCCGCGTCAAGCGCCCGGCGTGCCTCGGACAGCTTGCCCCGCTGGCGGTAGATCTGGGCCAGGCGCAGGTTCGATTCGTGGTCCTTGGGGTCGTCCCTCGCCAGCTTCTCGAAGACGCCCATGGCCTCCTCGGGCTTCCCCGCCTGCAAAAGACTCTGGGCATAGGCGCGCCCCAGCTCCGGATTGTCCGGGGCCAGCGCGAGCGCCTGCCGGTACGTCTCGGCCGCCAGGCTGAACTCCTCCATCTTTTCGTAGGTGCCCGCCAGGAAGGTGAGAGTCCGGAGGGACGGCTTCTTGCCGGTGACCTGGCGAAGAGTCTCGGCGGCTCGCGGCTGGTCGCCCAGGTCGGCATACACCATAGCCAGTCCGATCAGCGCATCCTCATTGCCGGCGTCCAGTTCCAAGGCCTTCCGATACGCGTCTTCGGATTCCACCGACGAATGGTTGAGCTTGTGGAGCCGCCCCAGCATCAACCAAACCTCGGTTTCCTGCGGCTGAAGTTCCGCGATCTTGCGATACTGCTCGATGGCCTTCCGGACCATCTCCTCGTTTACGCTGTTGCGCCGGGAATCGCCGATGAGCCGCGTGTAGA
>CAYRPT010000257.1:5513-6184 GCA_964425895.1 uncultured Solibacteraceae bacterium
TTCGCGCCAGCAGCCGCCGGGCGGCCAGATCGTCGGGCTTCTCCTTCAGCACCCCTTCGGCCTCTACCACGGCCTCCCGCAGGCGCCCCGCCTGAATGTACAGATCGGAAAGCTGCTCGCTGAGGAATGCGGCGCCGGGATCCGCCTTCAACGCAAGCCGGTAGTTCTCGATCGCTTTGTCGACGAAATCGCCGCGGTTGCCAAATTGCCCGGCCAGCTCCGTGTAAAGATGGCCGAGCGAGTAATGGTAATAAGCCGCGCCCTTGTCGATAGAAGGTTCGGCGCTCTCAACCTGTGCCAGGACGCCCGGCGCACAAGACAACACCACCGCCGCCGCGGGCACCAACCGCGCGAGTTTGTTCATTCGATCCGACCCGGTTTCGCCTCCCCCAGACATTGCGTCCCAGTGAAGCCGAAATCCCTTCATGGTTTAGTATACTCCTCTATCCGCCGCCGCCCCCGGCGGTGGGGAGGACTATCTTAATGGATGCCGCCGGCCGCGATTCCGGTACAAACGCCTCGGCCAAGCCGGGTAAGCCGTTGCATCCAGTGGCCCCGGCGGCGCCGCTGGTGGCCGTGATGGGTCCGACCGGGGCCGGCAAAAGCGAAGCCGCCCTGGCGATCGCCGCTGCCTGGCCGCGGGCGACGATCGATCTGGTGGTCGACCGCCC
>CAYRPT010000258.1:0-6160 GCA_964425895.1 uncultured Solibacteraceae bacterium
GATTCTCCAAGGTTTAGCTGCCGTGCTACCCCCGAACTGCGAAAGTCGGGCTAACCGCGCGGCTGCGCGCGTCCGGCGCAGAGGCCGCACGTCATTGATGTTCCCGGGAGAGGGACGGCGTGGCGGCTCTTCGGGACGTTTGCGGGACTAACGGCCACACGGGAAGCAGATGACCGCCCCTGGCTTCACATCGTCGAAAACCGGAAGACGGTCGTCGTCTTGTACGTGGCGCCAGGCGCGAGAACCACGGTGGGGAACTGTGGGTTGTTGGGCGAATCGGGGAAATGCTGGGTCTCGAGACAGAAAGCGGACCGCCGCGCGTACTTCGCGCCGCCCCGTCCCGTGAGCGAGCCGTCCAGAAAGTTGCCCGTGTAAAGCTGTACGCCCGGCTCGGTGGTAAGCACCTCCAGCACGCGGCCGGTGGTGGATTCGGTCGCCCGCGCGGCCAGTTGCAGCTCCGTGCCGGCGCGGTTCAGCACGAAGTTGTGGTCGTAGCCGCCGCCGTACCTGATCTGCTCGTGATCGGCGCCGATGCGCTCGCCGATGCGATGCGGCGTGCGGAAATCGAAAGGTGTGCCCTCGACGGGCGCTAGCTCGCCGGTCGGAATCAGCGTCGCATCCACCGGAGTGTACCGGTCGGCGTTGATCGTGAGCTCGTGATCCAGAATCGGGGTGGCGCCGGCATCCTTCAGGTTGAAATAGGCGTGATTGGTGAGGTTGACCACCGTTGCTTTGTCGGTGGTCGCTTCATAGTCGATTTGGAGCTCATTGGCCTCGGTGAGTGTGTAGGTGACCTTCACCGCCAGCGTACCGGGATACCCTTCCTCCCCATCCGGACTGGTGTACGCGAGGACGAGGCTGGAGGCGTCCGCGGACACGACACTCCAGTTCTTCTTATCGAAACCGGATTCGCCGCCATGAAGATGGTTTGGGCCGTCGTTGGCCGCCAGGCGGTAGGTCTGCCCCGCGAGTTCGAAGCGCGCCTTGCCGATCCGGTTGCCGTAGCGTCCCACCAGCGCGCCGAAAAAGGGGTTGCCCTTCTCGTAGCTGTCCAGCGAGTCGAAACCAAGGGTCACCTCGCCGACGTTGCCTGCCCGGTCCGGCGCCTTCAACGACACGATGATCCCGCCGTAAGTCATGATGCGGGCCGACATCCCGCGGGCGTTGGTGAGGGTGTAGATATGCACCTCTTCGCCGGACGAAAGCTTGCCGAACGATTCCACTTGTGCCTCTCCTTTGCCGGCCGTCAGCGCCGCTTCGGGCTCTTCTGACGGGCCGCAGCCCAGCCATACCGCGGCCACTGCCGCCATCCCTAGAGTTGGTGCGCGCATCGCTCCACAGCTTACCAGATCGAGGTTGCGTCCCCACGCTCCCGGTCCGGCGCCTGACTAGGCCCCGCTTGGCGCGGCGAGCCGCGCGACCACACTCTCGCCCAACTGCGCGGCCGGAATAGACTCCTCGATCAGCATCACCGGGATATTGTCGGTGACGGCGTAGAGCCGTTGCCCGTCCACGGTGACGAGCGCCTCCTGGAGCGGGTCCTTCACCGGGGCCCCGCTCTCGTACTGCACGCCCCCGCCGGCGATCCGCTCATTGATCAGCGCGATGGACGCCGCGTCCACCACTCGTAACGGCACCATGGACTTGGGGCAACAAAGAATCTCGAGCAGGTCTTCTTTCACAGGCATAGAAACTGTCCTCGCGCCGCGCGGGCCGCGCGCTTTTCAAAGGATAACGCACCCGGCGCCCAGGGCAGAACAAGCTATAATCACGAAACCACGCGCGGCCAACCGCCGCGTTGGAAGCGGACGGCAGAGGAGGGGATTCCGGTGGGGATTTCGAGCACTGGTCTGACCAGAACGCAATGGCTGATCTGCGGGGTGGCCGCGCTCGGCTTCGCCTTCGACATCTATGAGCTGCTGATGCTCCCGCTCATCGTCCGGCCGGCCCTGCTCGAGCTCGCGGAGATGAAGCCCGGCACGCCGGAGTTTAACCACTGGGTCGGACTCCTCTTCTACGTCCCCGCCATCTGCGGCGGGGTATTCGGGCTGCTGGGTGGTTATTTGACTGACCTGCTGGGCCGGCGCCGGGTCCTGGTCTGGAGCATCTTGCTCTACGCTCTGTCCGCTTTCGCCGCCGGCTTCGCAGCCTCGCCCGGACAGTTGCTGTTTCTGCGCTGCACTACGTTCGTCGGCGTCAGCGTCGAGTTCGTGGCGGCCGTGGCATGGCTGGCGGAGCTGTTCCCCGATCACAAGCGCCGCGAGGCCGTCATCGGCTACACCCAGGCCTTCTCCTCGATGGGCGGCCTGATGGTGACCGCGGCCTACTACCTGAGCGTCACCTATGCCGACCTCCTGCCGGCCGTCCGCGGCGGGCAAGAAGCCTGGCGCTACACGCTCATGTCCGGGCTGGTGCCCGCGATCCCCCTCATGATCATTCGTCCGTTTCTGCCCGAATCGCCCGTGTGGAAGCAGAAGAAGGCCGCCGGCACGCTCCGCCGCCCCAGCCTGGCCGAAATCTTCCGGCCGGAGTACCGGCGCACGACTCTGGTGACAGCGCTGATGGTGGCGTGCAGCTACGGAGCCGCTTTCGGCGCCATCCAACACTTGCCGCGGATCGTCCCAGGCCTGCCAGAACTGGCGGGCGTCGCGCGGACCCAGGTGGAGCAAACGGTCAGCGGCGTCCAGTTCTGCCAGGAGATGGGAGGCCTCGCGGGGCGATTGGTGCTCGCCGGCCTCGCGGTGGCGATCGTCGGCCGGCGGCGGCTCATCCGCCTATTTCAGATTCCCGGGCTTGCGCTGCTGCCCGTCGTCTTTCTCCAATTCGCTCTCACCGATCTCCGCCTGCTTCAGTGGGGTGTTTTCTTTGTCGGCCTGTTGACGGTGGCCCAGTTCAGCTTCTGGGGCAACTATCTGCCGCGTGTCTACCCCACGCACCTTCGAGGCACCGGAGAAAGCTTCGCCGCCAATGTCGGCGGAAGGTTGTTCGGCACGTCGGCTGCTTACGTCACCACCCAGCTTGCGAACTTTGCGCCCGGCGCATCTCCGGCGGCCCAGCTTGCCTGGGCGGCGGCGCTCGTCGGCACCCTCACCTACGTGATTGGTTTGGCCGCGAGCTTCTGGCTGCCGGAGCCAAGAAAGGAAGGCTTGCCGGAGTAAACGTCCAGCAAGCCCTTCCGGGTTCTTGAGTGCGGAATCGCGCCCGCGCCGGCGGCCCCCGGCCGCGCGGTTAGCGCTCTCCAGGGAACATTGGTGAATGTTCCCTTTTATCAATGACGTGCGGCCCCTGCGCCGGAGGCGCCCAAGCCGCGCGGTTAGCGCCTCAGAACAGCTTGCCGAGATTCAGAAGCTGGGTTTCGCCGCTGTTATCGTTCACGCCGTCGTTGTCCGTAACGAGGATCGTGTCCCCGTTGGCGAGCACCCCCATGCCCTCGACCTTCTCGATGACCAGTCCCTTCGGCGCTTCCAGATCCGGCATCAGGTCTCGAACCAGAGTCTTCGACACCACCGGGAAACCACCCTCTTCCTGGGACTTCGGCGTCAAGCCCTCGATCGAGAACTTGTAGATGCGCTTGATCCGGGCGTCCGTGCCGCCTTGGTTGTCACGCTCGACGACGGCGAACGTTTCTTCGTCCAATGCCACCAGTTCCGAAAGGCCGACCCATCCGCCGTTCGGCGACTCGCGCGCATCCAGCGGATAGTAGTAGAACGTCCACTGCCCGGTGGCGACCTCGTAGCGGCCGATGCGGACATGGCGCGCCGGGTCCTCCAGCCACTCTCGCTGAAAGGCCACGTAGACCACCTCGTCGCCGCCGACGCCGACGGACGCGACACCCTCAAAGCCAAAGCGCACCTGCCGGGCGTTGACGGCGGCCGGGAGTTGAATCTGACGCCGGACTTCTCCGGTTTTGGACACGTCCAGCAGGTAGTTCAAGGCGCCGGAGCAGACGCCGACCGCCGAGCACGAGCCTCCGCCCTCGGAAGCAATCCAAAACCCGAGCCCCGACGGACGCGCCGCGATGCCTTCCGGATCGAGGTTCACGGTGTTCCCGCCGGCGTCGGTGAGAACGATCTCGTCCGTGATCACCGCCGGGCGCCGGCTCACGTCCATGACGAAGATCCGGCTCTGGTCATAGAAGCTGTCGTAGACCGCATAGGACCGGGATGCGTCATACGGGTCGCCGGCGAGCCCGGACAACGCGGCCCACGGAATCGGCGTGCCGTCGGCGCGATTCTCCGACATCACCGTTGGGTAACCCGGGGCGCCCCGCCCGAACGTGTACTCGTAGATTGAAATCGAGGACCGGATGACGTCGTCCCGGGCATCCACCTCGCTCGCGATGACAAACAGGTTGCGGTCCGGAATCGCGAGCAGCCCCTCGGGCCCGGAGCTGGCGGGCAGAACCTGAGACAACTCAGGCGTCCCATTCGGCATCACCTGGTAGACGCCCACCACGCTCGAGCGCTCGGAGCCCACAAACAGGAAGCGCCTGCCTCCGTACTGGCCGTACTCCGCCCCCTCCGGCTCGTTTCCCTTGTTCTCGGAACGGTCCTCGGGATAGTGGCCGTGCCGGACCACCAGGTGCTCCATGGCGTTGCCGGCCTCGAACCGGACCGCGCCCGAGTCGCGGAAGATCGTGAAGCCGCGGCTGCCGCCCTCCAGGTCGCCTTCATCCGCGGTCGCGAATTCGTTCGGCGATAGCCACGCCACCGCATCCGGCTCGCGGGGTACGCCGGAGATGCTCCCGGTAAGCTCGATCAGGTCATTCTCCTCGATGTCGATCTCGGAAAGATCCACCTCACCGGCGCTGAAGTGGGTCACCACCTTGCCAGTCGGCAGGTGGACCAGCACGATGTGGTTATTCTCCTGGAGCGTCACCGCCGCCACGTTGTTCACACTGATATCGACGAACTCCGGTTCGGGGTCCTCGGGGAACTTGGCGGCCAGACCCGTGAGGTCCACCGGACGGGCTTTCCAGAGCGAAGGCCGCCCGGTCAGGTCGACGATCGTCAGGTAACCCGCGGGCGCTTGCGGCAGCCATCCGAGACGCCCGCCGCCCTGCTCGCACTGGTCGTCGCCGACCTCCTGTCCGTCGAGGGCGCCGCCAACGCACAGGTCCTCGTTCCGCTCGTTCTCAATCACGATGGCGGCGTAGCGGTTGTTCTGGCTCACCGCGATCGAATCCGGCTGTCCTCCAAGATCGATCGTCCGGACAATGGTGCGCGTGGGGACGTGAATCACCGCGAGGTGGCCTGACGGGTTTGCATAGCTCTCACTGGTGTTGACCGCGGCCAAGGCATACTCGCCGGTCACGGCGACCGAGGTCGGCTCCCCGCTCACCGCCACCAGACCCGCCGGCTTCGGCGCTTTCGGGTCCGTAATATCGACGAAGCCGATGTTCTCCGTGGCGCTGTCGGTGTAGATAAGAAGATTGCCGTCCGAAGACACGGTCACGATCTCGGCCACCGTCTCTTCGCTCACGCAGGAATCGGGTTCGCCGTCGCACGTGTTCAGGAACACGGGGAACGTGGCAATGCGCTGAAACACGCCGGCCGGACCTTGCGCCAGGGCCGAGAGGCCAAGGCACAAACCAGCCGCGGCAAGAACACTTGCTGTAGCCTTCATGGTTGAGAATGCTCCTCCAGTGGAATGGGGCGGTGGGCCGCCAGACCAAACCAGCATCGAACTGTCATTCTGTTGACGTCAAGGGTTTTGCGGAATTCTCATCAAATATTCACGGTTACGTCATGATTCGCCGCCGCTCGAGGCGGAACAGGACCTGGGACAATAGGTGCGGGGCGTGGCGGGCGCTCCGGGCCAGCCGCGAACCGCGAGCAGCGAGGGAGAAGAGATGAACTGGAAAGGATTCGCCGGCGGCCTGGGCCTGGCGCTTGGGATGACGTGGTCGGCGCCCCTGGCCGCGGCCGAGCGGCCCAACATCGTCCTGATCCTGGCCGACGACCTCGGATACGGAGATCTTGGAGTCTACGGCCAGAAGGTGATTCAAACACCGCGGCTGGACCGGATGGCCGCCGAGGGCATTCGCTTCACCGACTTCTACGCCGGGACCACGGTGTGCGCCCCGTCCCGCTGTGTGTTGATGACCGGCCTGCACCATGGACACTGCCACGTGCGCGGAAACGCGACCGACGACATGCTG
>CAYRPT010000259.1:0-3098 GCA_964425895.1 uncultured Solibacteraceae bacterium
AGGACCTCCACGGCGTTCCTGGAACGATTCTATGGGATCCCCAGTGGCAACCGAGCTCGCGTGGGCGGCAACTGTCTCGGCAGGAAGGGAATGGGCCGGGGGGATCAGACGTGACCGGCGGGTGAGGGCCAGCGAGCAGGAGCGCGTGGATCCGCTTGACGGGCGACTGAGGGGGCACCGGCTGGTACTGAGGCAGCGCTTGGACAGGATCGAACTGCTGGGACAGCAGCGGGACGAACCGCGTAAGAGCCTGGAGCCGACGCGAGTTCCGCCTACATTGGCATCGACTTAGACTTCGAACCCATTAACGGAGAATCGACGGCGTAGAGGTGATTTTTGGGAGTGGTCGTTGTGCCGCATTGCCCTCAGCGTGCCGTGAATTGCGACACATTGGTGAAGCGAATATCAACATGTCTGCCAGCTCTGTCGCTCGCGAAGGGAGAATAGACACAAACTATGACAACTAATAACAACTAAATAGGAAAAAACAACCTGACAAATCCGAGAAAGGTGTTAAATCTAGCTCTGAGGGAGACCGGTGAGCGCGATGAGCCGCTGGCAACGTAGGGGACCCCGCCGAGGAATCGCCCCGCTACGGAGGAGAAATGAGAAAGTGTTTCACACGCCTGTTCGTGCCGCGTTCATTGATCCTGGCTTTCGCATCTCTAATCGTGCTGAGCATTACTGCTGCAGGGCAGGAGCCGGACGGACTACTCGAGCGCGTGGCTCCGTTCTGGCGGATCGGAGCGGGATTCGAAACCCGCCTGATGATTAACAACACGCAGGCGGCTCCGCGGAACGTCCGCCTCGACGTCTACGACGCCGACGGACGGCGGATTCCGGCCCGGGACCTGACGTTGGCGCCGCTCGAAAGTATCGAGCTCGACTTGAGCGATCTCACTGGCGGGCGCGCGGGCTTTGGCCAGATCGCCCTTCGGCATGACGGCCGGCCGCTGGAGGTGGCCGCCCACGTGATGGTCATGCATAGCGCGCGCGGGCTGGTATTCGACGAGCATTCCCAGTTACGAAGCCAGTTTCTTGGCAGCAAGCTGATCGGGACATCCGACTTGGGTGTATTCCCGGCCGCGTCGTTGCTGGTGGTGGCGAACACCAGTGGTGAGCGCCGCAAAGTGACAATTCACGCCGTGGCCGCGCGACACCGGGGGTCGGCGAGCCTTACGCTCGGTCCAAGGCAGACGGAATTGACGCCCCTGGCGCGGCTGTTCCGGGAACCGGAGGCGGACGAGTTGCGTCGAACGGATACGGCAATCGCAATCGAAGTGGAGCACGACGGCGACCGGGGCGAGGTCCTGGTCCAGGGGCTGCTCATGGGCTCCCACGGAATGGCGGCGAACCAGGTCACGGATGGGCGACTAGTGGTTCTCGGGGCCATCGACAGCATCGCCAACACCGTTTCGGTGATCGACATCGAAATGCCTGAGAAGAACATTAGCTTCCTCTGTTGGAAACCGGTCCTGTTCCCAGCACCAGTGTGGCGCCCTTGGCTTCATCTCACACAGTAACTTGTTGACGCACACGAAACGTCATGAGTACAACCACGTGTCCCAGAGCCATCATGGCAAGTATGCGGAGCTTCTGAACGACTCCGACAACAACCTTGGAGATTTTCTCGAGCCCCGCTGGGCGCGGCCGGGAGCGAACTTTGCGCAGTTCCAGCAGCAGAGTGTCGACGGCGTGGACGATCGCCTTCAGCAGATTCAGAACGGCTACAATGCTTTTGAGCCCTTTGCGGTGAATGCAGATGCCAACGACGTATTCTTGGGAAACATCAACTTCGCGCCATATACGGCGTGTCCGTAGGCTCCTGGCCAAGTTAGTCACAGCATCTGCGGTTGGCGCCGTAGTGTTGTCATTGTGCGGTCTTGCCGTCGCTCAGGACGTCACTGTTCTTGACCTGACCGAGCCGGCCAACTACCCGCCTTCAGCGCGTGGGAGCCCTGTGATGGGCCGCAGTGGTATCAGCGGTATGAAGCTTGGCCCGGAGCCTTACCCGATCCCACTCCAAGTGACAATAGCTAAAGTGGAGCCGGAAGTGATCGGGCCTCGCGATGAATTCCTGTTGGAGATCGAGTTGAAAAACACTGGGCCAGCCCCCTTCTTCTTCCCGATTTCGCAGGACATTGGTCGGGTGCAAGGCGATGAGAACAGAGGTCGGCGCACCGCCCTCCTGTTCATTCACTTTGAAAACCCCGCCCAGTCAAAGCTGGATCTTGATGCCGTTGGCCTTCTTGGTGGCTCGTCCTCCATCGCGGAGTCGTTGAAGCGTCTGAATCCGGGCGACTCTATCCTCGTGCGATTGAAGGGGGATCTGGATGAAGTGTCGAAGCTGATGTCGCCCGACCAGGGCCAGGTAACCTTCCGGGCGGGATACCGGGAGCGGACTCTGAAGGACGGCGAGTTCGCCGTCGAGAACGTGTCGGAGAAGGTAACATCGAACGGCACCTTTACGCTTGGTCTCAAACGTGAATAGAAGGATGAGTTGCAAGGTGGGGCCAGCCCGAGGTGAGCCCGGGACGTGAAGGCAGGCCAAGCGAAGGCCATCGTCCGGAATGAGCCCGGCCAGACTCACAAGATTCTCGGCCAAGCGATCTCCGTCGGTTCGCACGGCCCGGCCACAAGCTCGCTCGGCTGTGTCCTGTGCCCGCCGGATCCGTGGTACGTGGCGCTGAGCCCGCTGAGCTTCACGGGCAATATCGGGACGAATCAACGAATCTACCCCTGGCTCTATTGGGCCGACGGGAGTTCGCTCAAGAACGGCAACCCTTACGCCATCGACTGGTATCCGGGGACGCGAGCTCTTGGCGTATTCGCCAAGGGGACGGAGCCGGCTGCGACCTTCGCGATGCCGGCGGTTTCGGCGTCACCTTCCCGCCTCCAGGGCCACCTGGCCGGGCCCCTCGAACTTCCACCGCCGGCGCTTTCGCCCAAACCGCGCCGCCATCGCCCGGAGGAACTCCTCGCCGCCATACGGCCGGTCGGCGTAGGTGCACCGGCGCGGCACCCGCAGTCCATCAGGCACCAGGCGAGGACGCGGACCCGGGCGTGTCAGGCTGTCCGTAGTGCCTTGAGGGAGGCAG
>CAYRPT010000259.1:3198-6147 GCA_964425895.1 uncultured Solibacteraceae bacterium
ATCAGCCGCCGGCGAGACCGCCGGCGTTGCACGCCTGGCGGCGCGCTCCACGGGAGGACGCGGACCCGGGCGTGTCAGGTTGTTCCTTGTGCCTTGAGGGAGGCAGATCAGCCGCCGGCGAGACCGCCGGCGTTGCACGCCTGGCGGCGCGCTCCACGGGAAGACGCGGACCCGGGCGTGTCAGGCTGTCCGTTGTGCCTTGAGGGAGGCAGATCAGCCGCCGGCGAGACCGCCGGCGGTTGCTCATGCGACTTCCTGCTTGCGCAGGCTCAGATAGAAGTCCTTGACGTCGTAATCCTTACCCTTGTGGCTGAGGCGCTCCGCCACGTCGTCCACCGTTTTCGGCGGCGGCACCACCACCGGCTGGCCCGGCGTCCAGTTGACCGGCGTGGCGCAGGCGTGCGCGTCGGCGGTCTGCAGGGCCTTGGCGATGCGCAGGATCTCGTCGATGTTGCGGCCGGCGTTGAGCGGGTAGTAGACGATGGCCCGGATCACGCGCTTCGGATCGATCAAGAAGACCGCCCGCACGGTGGCGGTGGCGCTCTCACCGGGGTGGATCATTCCGTAGAGCTGGGCCACCTTGGTATCGAGGTCGGCGATTACCGGGTAGGGAAGCTCCACGCCGAGCGTCGTTTTCAGGTTCTCGCGCCAGGCGAGATGGGAGTGGATGCTGTCGACGCTCAGCCCGATGAGCTTCACGTTGATGGCCGCGAACTCGCCCGAGCGGCGGGCGAATTCGGCCAGCTCGGTTGAACACACCGGCGTGAAGTCGGCCGGATGGGAGAACAAGATCACCCAACTGCCGCCCTGCCACTCGCTGAACTTCATGGCCGGCGAATGCGTAGTCACCGCGGTGAAGTCCGGTGCGGTATCTCCGATTCGCGGCATAGCGTAAGACATCGATTCCGGCATGGTTCCCTCCTTGTTGGTGAAACGGGAGATTCGTCCCAGTTGCTACCTCGAAAACTACCATGCCGGCCGAACCCTCGCAATCACCCTCGAAGCGCTGGGGTTGCCGCGGCTTCCGTCCCGGTCTATGGCGGGCCGGCCGCGGCTTCATAGGGCCGGAGGTCGGGTTCGGTTTGGAAGCTCCTCCAGAGCGGCGCCGCGGCCGCGTCGAAGAGGGTCATCGGATTCAACCCCAGGATGAGCTCCATGGTTCGCAGAACGGAAGTGGAATCGTAGGATCCGTCATCCACGGCGCCCCGGCGGGCGAAGGGAGAAGCCACGACGAGGCGGCCCGGGCCGGCGTCGCCGATCCGAACGATGAAGATCGCCAGGTTCGGCCAGACACGGCTGCGCGAGCACGCCGCGACAATCCGCCCGATCGCCTCATCATGATCGGCCGGACCGGCTCCCGGGCCCAGCCGCATTCCCATCAACGCCGGAACGCCGTTCATCGCCTGCATCCGTTCCAGATCCTGAAGGAAAACCGCCGCCCGCTCCATGTCGGACGATCGCGCATCGGGACCCCGAAAACGCATCTCGGTAAACCGCGCGAGACCCGCGTCGAGCACCCGTTTCACCTGCACGCCGCCCGGCGCCGCTTCGTCGTGATTCTCCACCGCGAAGCCGTAGTTCCGCACCGCCAGGCCCGCCTGGATCGCCTGCGTCCAGAGAAAGCCCGCCGGCGGCACGGCCGCCAGTTCCCACCGGCTGAGCGCCGTGCTCGCGGGAAAGACGGCCCGCGGGGACGGGGCGAAACGCTCGACAAACGGCGGCACGATCGCCGCGGTCGCCCAGAAGACGCGGCTCTCGACGCTCCGCCCCAAAGCGGAGAAGTTCTGGAAGCGAACGAAGTCGCGCGCCAGCTTGTCGTAGTTCGGCGACGCCGGGGCCCCGCTGCGAGCCACGATGAAGAGCAGGTGCCGGATCGGAGAGCGGTACTGTTCGGGCAAGCGGGCCGCGGGCGGCACCGGATGGCCAAGCGGGATCTCCGGGAGACCGATCATCCGGCGGTCCGAATAAGGCGACAGTCTCAGAACACTCTTCGTGAACTGGAACAGCGCGGCGCCGTCGGCCGGCTCGAAGATGGACATGCTGCCCTCCGCGGTCCGCCCGTCGCCCTTCCCGTTCAACGCGATGGCCCGTCCACCAGCGAGGGCGGCAACCGCCGTCGGATACAAGTCGGCGGGAACGAAGCCGAGCACCTGGCACTTCAACCGGGAGACGTCCACCACCGCCACCGCGTTCGCGTCCGAACAGGCCACGTACAAGCGCTTCTGATCCGGACTGAGGGCCAAGGCCGAGGGCGTCATGCCCAGGGGCTGGTTCGGCCAAAGGGCAATGCGGATCGGTTCCAGCCGCTCGAGCGAGCTCGCCTCGTGGACGGCGAGGGTGTGGATCCGGTCTCCGGCGGCGCCGGCTACAAACAGCCGCGCTTTCCACGGCGGGGCCTCCTCTTCCTCCTCCAAAACCAGCGGCCGGTCTTGCAGCGCCATGTCCATCGGCTGCATCCCCAGCCGTTCGATGTTGATTTGAGCTCCGCTCGCGGCGTCGAGCTGGTGGACCGAGCCTTCCGCCCACCTCGTCAGGAAAAACGACCGGCCATCCGGCACGGGCAGGATCCGGTACGGGCGCCGCGGCGCCGGAAACCGCTCGATGACCCAGCCGGACTGTGGATTGATTACCAGCACCTGGTTTCGGAACAAGGCGGCTACATAGACGAGCCGGCCGTCCGGCGACACCTGGATGTCACCCGCGAAATCGTCCCGCCCGCGCTCCACACCGCGGTCCGTGATCGAAAAGACCCGGGTTTTTTCGAGCCGGCCCTCCTCGGAGAGCGAAAACTCGTAGACCTCGGCCGACGCCCCGCCACCCACGTAGACCACGCGCCCGCCGGGCGTGAACGCGAACCCGAGGCCGGCGTCGGGCAGCACTTCCATGTCGGTGCGTTCGAGCGTGTCCGCCGCGAAGACCCAGAGCGAGGGCCGCCGGCCGGCATGAAGC
>CAYRPT010000260.1:0-6146 GCA_964425895.1 uncultured Solibacteraceae bacterium
GTGGCCGGGGGTGTCGATCAGGTTGAGCTGGTAGGTGAGGCCGTCGTCCGCCGGGTACATCAGGCGGACCGCATGGGCCTTGATGGTGATACCGCGCTCGCGCTCGAGGTCCATGCTGTCGAGCACCTGTTCCTGCATCTCGCGCGCGGTCAGGTTGCCGGCGGCCTCGAGCAGACGATCGGCGAGCGTCGACTTGCCGTGGTCGATGTGCGCGATGATACTGAAATTCCGGATGAGCGCTGGATCCATGCGGTAAGATGAAGCTCGGACTACAATTATCCCATCTGGCGGCCCGGCGCGCTTCGCCGGAGCGCGAGTTCAGTTTATGTCGCACAAGGTAACGGAAGGCCATCTCAACGCAACCGGTTTGAAATTCGCCATCCTGGCGAGCCGCTTCAACAGTTTCGTGACCGAACGCCTGGTGACGGGGGCGCTCGATGCGCTCTCCCGCTCCGGAGCCGCCCCCGAAGATATCGAGATCATCCGCGTGCCGGGCTCGTGGGAGCTTCCGGTAGCCGCCGCCGAGGTCGCGCGCGCGAAGCGCCACGACGCGATCATCTGCCTGAGCGCGGTGATTCGCGGCGAGACGCCGCACAACGATTACATCGCCAACGAAGCCACTAAGGGACTGGCGCAGGTGTCCCTCGAAACGGGTATTCCGGTAGCTTTCGGCGTCCTGACTACGAACACGCTGGAACAGGCCATCGACCGGGCGGGGGCGAAACAGGGCAACAAGGGCTTCGACGCCGCCATGTCCGCGGTCGAGATGGGCAACCTGATGAAGCTGCTCAAATCGGGCTCATGAGCACTCCTCCGACTTGGGCTCCAGCACCGGGGGCTGGCCGTCAGGCGGCATCCCGCGCCGGCGGCGTTGGCGGCTAAATCACGATGGCTTCCCGGCACCGATCCCGCGAACGCGCCTTGCAGATCCTTTATCTCGGAGAGATCCAGGGGCGCTCCGCCGACGGAGCCCCCCGTGAACTCGATCTCACAATCCCCGCCGAGGACGGTCAGCCCGCGCCGGGGCACGACGCTTTCTCCGAGGAGCTGGTGCGCGGTGTGGCGGCGAACCGCGCGGGCATCGATGCGCTCATCGTGGCACACTCCCAGAACTGGCGGCTCGAACGGATGTCCGTGGTCGACCGCAACCTTCTCCGGCTGGCGGTCTATGAAATGAAATACATGGGCACGCCCATGCCGGTGGTGGTGCAGGAGGCCGTACGGCTGGCGGAGCGCTTCTCCGGTGAGGAGGCGGTACCGTTCGTCAACGGCATCCTGGATGCGATCGGGCGGAGCGGGTAGGGGAACGGCTGCCCTCACCGCGCCCTTCCCCTGGCCACCGGGATCGCGGCTCCGGAATTGCGCCGGCCGCGCTCTGTACCTGCACGGCGTGTCCCCGATAGGCGGTGTCGTGGGGCGTAGCGGCGTATAGTCACCAATATGTTGTCTCTCCGCTATGCCGCCGCCGCGCTGGCCTTTTCGTCGCTGGCCGCCGAGTTCGTGCCTCTTACGCACGAAACCATGTGGATGATGAAGCGGGTGGGATCTCCGGCGCCAAGTCCGGACGGGAATTGGGTGATTGTCCCGGTCACCGAGCCCGACTACGACGCCGACAAGCAGGTATCGGATCTCTGGATGGTGCCCGCGGACGGCTCGGCCGCGCCGCGCCGCATCACCTACACCAAGGGCGGCGAGAGCGGCGTGGTTTGGAGTCCGGACAGCCGGAGGATCGCGTTCTCGGCAAAACGCGAAGGAGATGAGAAAGCCCAGATCTACGTCATGGACATCGCGGGCGGAGGCGAGGCGATTCGCGTCACGAACCTGGCGATGGGAGCATCCTCGCCGCAGTGGAGCCCGGACGGCGGGCGGCTGTTGTTCCAGAGCACCGTATATCCGGGCGCGTTTGCGCCGGAGGCGGTGAAAAAGGAGGCCGAAGATCGCAAGAAGCGGAAGTACCAGGTCCGCGCCTACGACGGCTTCCCGATCCGGCACTGGGACGATTGGCTCGACGACTCCGACGTGCACCTGTTCGTTCAAGAGGCCCGGCCGGGCGCTTCGGCGACGAACCTGCTCGCCCAGTCGAAGCTTGCACGACAGCCCGGCTTCGGCGCCTCGCGCGGTCTGAGCGGCGGCCAATTGGGCGCGGTTTGGGCGCCGGACGGCAAGTCGGTCGTGTTCACCGCTACGGTGAACCGCCACGAGGCCGCGCGCGCGACCGTAATACGGCACGTTTACCGCGTTGCGGCTGATGGAGGAGAACCAGAAGATGTGACGCCAGGCCCGGACAGCTTTAGCGCAGCGAAGTTCAGTCCGGATGGAGGGCATCTCTACGCCCTGTTCGAGCCCAATACCCGCTTCGCGTACAACCTGTCGCGGCTCGCCCGCCTGAGCTGGCCGCGGGGCCAGCCCGAGATTCTGACCGCCGGTTTCGACCGGGATCCGGCCAGCTTTCAATTCTCCCCTGACGGCCGCACGGTGTTCCTCCAGGTCACGGAGGAAGCCGTGACGAAAATCTTCCGGATGCCTGCGGACGGCGGCCGGCCGGAGCTGGTCGCGGGGCCGCCCGAAGGCGTGTATTCCGGTCTGGCCTCGCCGGAGCGAGCCCCCCGGCCGATGCTGTTCGCCTCGTGGGAGAGCCACCGCCGTCCCGCGGAGATCGTGCGAATCGATGCGGCGTCCGGGAAGGCCGAGCCGCTGACCGCCTTCAACCGGGAAGACGCCGCCCGGATTGAAGCGCTGCCCGCGCGCCATTTCACGTTCACCAGTTCGAAGGGCCGCCAGATTCACAGCCTGCTGATCCTGCCGCCCGGCTTCGAGGAGAGCCGGAAGTATCCGCTGGTTATCTTCATCCACGGAGGCCCCCACTCGGCCAGCATCGACGATTTCCATTACCGGTGGAACTACCTGCTGATGGCGCAGCCGGGCTATGTGATTCTGGCGCCGAACTACACGGGCTCGACGAGCTTCGGCGAGAAGTTCGCGCAGGCCATCCAGGGAGACCCGCTGGAGACGCCGGGCGAGGAGATCAACGAAGCCGCCGACGAGGCGGTGAAGCGGTTTCCCTTCCTCGACGGCACGCGCATGGCGGCCGGGGGCGCCAGCTACGGCGGACATCTTGCCAACTGGCTTCAGGCCACCACCACGCGCTACCGGTGCCTGTTCAGCCACGCCGGCCTGATCAGCCTTGAGGGCCAGTGGGCTACCAGCGACACCATCTATCATCGGGAGCTTATGAACGGCGGTCCACCGTGGGCCGGCAGCCCGGTCTGGGAGAAGCAGAGCCCGTTCCATTACGCCGCGAAGTTCCAAACCCCGGTCCTGCTGACGATCGGCGAGAGAGACTTTCGCGTCCCCCTCAACCAGACGCTCGCTTACTGGGCACTCCTCCAGAGGCGCCAGGTGCCGAGCCGGCTGCTGGTGTTTCCGCGAGCGAATCACTGGATTCAGAACGGCGAGGATAGCCGGTACTTCTACCAGGAGCTGATGAAGTGGCTCGCCCGGCATCTCGGCCCCAACTGAGCGGACCGGCGGAGCGGGCGCGGAAGGCAAGAGCGGTTTGCTTGATTCCGCCGGTAAGACTGTCGGCGTTGCACGCCTGGCGGCGCGCTCGACGACAGGGGGCGGCCGGCTCAAGTGACCGAATTTTTATTTTGCTTCGAGGAGATGTCATTTCTTTTCAGTATTATGCGAGGGGGTCGCGGCCGCTCCGCGGCCGACCGGACCATCAGAAGAACCTCCACGGCGTTGCTGGAACCATTCTATGGGTCCCCCAGCCGCGACCGAGTTGGCGCGGGTGGCAACCGCCACGGCAGGAAGGGGATAGGCCCGGCGGACCCGAAGTGACTCTATGAATGCCCGAGCGGGCAGTCATGCCCGCGACGGCCGGGGTATGGCTTGGCGGCCTGCTCCACGCGAGAGGGTGGAGCGAGCAGTCTTGCTTGCCACGCCGGCGGTGTCGCCGGCGCATTGGCTTTGCTGATCACTCGACGGCCGCCCGGCTGGGACGACCGGATTTTTATTTTGCTTCGAGGAGATCTCATTTCTTTTGAGTGTGTTGCCAGGGGGTCGCGGCCGCTCCGCGGCCGAACGTACCATCAGAAGAACCTCCACGGCGTTGCTGGAACCATTCTATGGGTCCCCCAGCCGCGACCGAGTTGGCGCGGGTGGCAACCGCCACGGCAGGAAGGGGATAGGCCCGGCGGACCCGAAGTGACTCTATGAATGCCCGAGCGGGCAGTCATGCCCGCGACGGCCGGGGTATGGCTTGGCGGCCTGCTCCACGCGAGAGGGACGTGGGCCGTGAGGGGCTTCATTGCGCGGCTGATGGAAGAGCGGAAGGTCAAGAAGGCCGAGTTGGCCCGGCGGTTGGGCAAGTCGCGCGCCTACGTCACACAGATGCTCAGCGGCTCGGCCAATCTCACGGTTCGGACCCTGGCCGAGGTTGCCTATGCCCTGGGCGTCGAGGTGAAATTGGAGGCGGTTCCGTTGGAGGCGGCGCGGCCGGAGGCGGAATCGCCGAGAGCCGTCTGAAGAGCTATCGAGTTCCCACGGCCGCCCGGCGGCGGCTTCGGCTGCCAAGAACGGCCGGCGAAACGGACATCTCCTATTCCTACGTGGCGTGACTCCAATCATCATTCAGTAAACGGTCGCGGACGCCCATCGCGACGATCTTCAGGTCGCGACTGTAAACAGCTCGGGACAAATCCATTTCCTCACTCCATTCAATGTATTTGTTCCCTAACTCACCGTTTCAGTCTTGGGGTTCACACCAGACCCCGACCAAATGACCTCTCTTCTCCACTCGTCAAAGATCCAGACACGAGCGAATGGGCCAGTACTAACAAGCGAATCTAGCAGCACAGAATAACGTTGAATCAGATTGCGCACAACACTCGACTTTCCTAACCGGAGATTAAAATGCAGAATTAAATCGACAGGTGCTCCCCCTGTCTCGTATCTCTTGGTCAGTTTCTTACGCACTACATCAACAAAGGGATCCTCTTGATTGAATGAGAACCCGCGTTTGGATGCGTGACCCTTGAGATTGATGTTCGCTGCAACCTTTTCGCTGATAATCTGCGCCATTTCAAACCAGCGTGGCTTCCCTGAAATCGTGCATCTTATGTCCGGTTTTGGTGGTTGCTCGTTTGTCACCGATCCTTCATCAATCACCAAGCCGGAGACCGAAGTGAAGGATCTGAAGGCGGTCATTTCCAAATTTCGTTTCCGCTCTTCATTGCTCATTGGACTCACTGGTTCCACTTCGGGTGACGGCTCATCTTCGTCGGGAACTGAGATGGCAACGACTTCACCCCGCTCGTTGCACTGGAAGAACGGGCAAAGAAACTGTCGACTCCTCCCGGACTTCCCGATGTACAGGAATGGCAGTTCGTCGTGGCGATTACACCGGCACTGCCTGACTGGATTACTGTTAGTCCGACTCCCCATCCCCCGAGGGAACCAGAAGTATCCAAACCTCAAAGGTTCATAGCTACGTTCACAGCCCGGATGAGGACACTGCCAGTGAACCAATGAGTTCACGTCCGCTAATGTGTTTCCGTATTCGCACATGAGCGAAGACTCGGCCAGAAGCATCTGCACACCGAGGTGTTGATCACAATACACGGTGATACTGTAGTCTGGACGAGAACGCCGCTCGTCCACCTCGCTGGCCCTCAGAATCTCCGAATAGAGAGAATTTGGATCGTCCGAATCAGAATTGGCTTGGGGCCGTCCGATCCTCTTCCGAGGCTCCGGTCTAGACCCATGCTTCAAGGTTTTCTTGGGTCCAGCAGTTCGGCGGGTCTTTTTTGTCACCATCAAGGTCGAGAATAGCACCGAACGAGACCGAAGCCATGGACAGCGTGATGACCAAATGCCGTCCGGTGCACCAAAGAGACGGAGTAGAATGCGGGCCCGACACCAAAACGCCCGTCCGCGATCTGCCGGCAGAGACCGTCTTCACCGGCGGGGGATTTCGCAAGATCCGGGCCGACTGCGCTTCAAAGGCCGGCGCACTCCAAGACTGTTCTGCGCTTGCCTCGCGAGCAGCAATTACTTTCCACCCTCGCGGCAGCCCGAGCCGGCTCCCAGCAACCCGCATGAGCGGACGATTGTCACCACAGCGCCGGACCAGATGTGGGTCG
>CAYRPT010000261.1:0-6143 GCA_964425895.1 uncultured Solibacteraceae bacterium
GTCGGCCTGAGTCCTCTCTTCTTCGAGCCGTACCGCTTCCGTTAGACGGCAGATCTCCGCGGGCTCGAACTCACTTATCGGATTCCCGTGCGACGCCTCTTGGGGAACCTCGGCCGCCTCGTCAAGCTGGAGCCATATCTCCGTGCCCGGGCCCAGCAGGATCTCAGGCTCGGGAAAGAACGGGAACGCGACCTTGTAGAGCAAAAGGGCCGGGTCCGGGTAGAGCGTAAGGCTCGGCAGGTACTTCAGCCGGCTGCTAATCATCGACGCCGGCGTGTCGGTGGCCCGGGCGCCGCGAATGATGCCCTGCTCGTCCACCGCTTCCCGGGCGTTGTCAATCTCGACCAGGCGGGCATGGATCGTCACCGAACGCCCGCCGCCGACCGCCAGGCGGTCGAAAACCACGTGCAGCGCGGCCGCCTCGCGGCGCAATCCCATCCCCACTTTCTTCGACCACTCGACGCGCCCCGTCAACTGATGCCCCGGGCTCAACATGACCTCGTCGGCTCCCCAGACCGGCGCGATCACCACCGCTTCGGCACGATCGCCGGACCGCGCCGTACGCGACGAAATCCAGTGGGAGAGGCTGGCGGATATCAGACTACCAGCAGGGAGTTCCCCCGCCCGCATGAGCCCCGACACCGCGCCAAACAGAAGAAGGATAGCCGCTCCTCGCATGAAGTAAACAAACTATTTCACCACGGCCAAGGTCGTGAAGTGGCGGGATTTCGGTGAATTGTCGATTACGGCGATGCGGTGGCCGGGCAGCGCGGCCCCTGGGTGAGCCTGTGCCCGGCGCGGCAAGACCGCGGCGAGCCGGCGCCGCCCACCTCGAGGGTAGCCGCCGCACCCGGCCATCCGGAAACCCGCCCGCTCCGGCGCCCGCTCCAGCGCCGGGCTGCGTCCCAAATCCCCACCGCGGGCTTTTACGATAGGTTCATCCGCCATGCCGACATTTCAGAAAACCTTCCGTCTCTCCACTCAAGGCCACTGCGACGTGATCAACATTGACGGGCGCGTGCGGGAGATCGTCCGCCAGAGCGGCATCCGCCGCGGCATCGTCAACGTCTCGGGGTGCGGCTCGACGCTGGGGATTACCACGCTCGAATACGAGCCGGGCTGTGTCGCCGACCTGCGGCGCGCGCTGGATGCCATCGCACCCCCTACCGACGACTACGCCCATAACGCCCGTTGGGGCGACCACAACGGATTCGCCCACCTGCGCAGCGCGCTCCTGGGCACCGCCCGGAGCTACCCGCTCGCCGGCGGCGACCTGGCCACCGGGACGTGGCAACAGATCGTCCTGTGCGATTTCGACGACCGGCCGCGCGACCGCGAAGTCACCGTCACCATCGTCGGCGAGTGACGCCCCCGAGCGAGCGCGGGGGCTCCTGGCGCGGGACGCTACAATAAGCTGTTTGCGCCCGTTCGCCCCGCTGTTTTCCAACCCGCATCTTGCGACCGTCGCGGGTGCGTTCTGGCCCCGGTCAGAGGACCGGCGGCGCTTCCCCGTGCGGCGCTACCTTTTCGCCAGCGTACCCGGCACGCGCATTCTGGTCGAGACCCAGCGATCTCCCGGCGCCCGGGCGGAGGCCGTGCTGGTCCACGGCTTGGAAGGCTCTTCGCGCTCCGGCTATATGCGGAGCATGGCCCGGGCCCTGCTCCGGGCCGGTTTTGCCGTCCACCGGCTCAACACGCGCAACTGTGGCGGAACGGAAGCGCTTACGCCGACGCTCTACCACGCCGGGCTGACGGAGGACGCGCTTGCGTTTGTTCGGGAATGCCGCCGGCGCACGGGAGCCCCGGTGTTCCTAATCGGTTTCTCCCTCGGTGGCAACGTCGCCCTGAAACTGGCCGGAGAACTGGGCGAGGCCGCCCGGGATTTGCTCGCCGGAGTGTGTGCGGCGTCCGCGCCGATCGATCTCGCCGCCAGTTGCCGCCGCATCTCCGAACCTGTCAACCGCCCCTATGATCTCTGGTTCCTCCACAGCCTCAAACGGCGGCTCACCGTGAAGCGCCGCCACTTTCCCGGCCTTACCCCCAACTGCGACCTCCACTCCCTCCACAGCCTCTACGAGTTTGACGACCGCGTAACCGCCCCGCTCTGCGGTTTCCGCGACGCCGCGCACTATTACGAAACTCAATCCGCCCTGCGCTTTCTAGGCGGCATCCGCGTGCCGTCACTCCTCGTCCAGGCCCAGGACGATCCGCTAATCCCGTTCGCGGCTTATCGCGATCATCGGCTCGCGGCTAACCCCCACATCGAGTTGTTGGCTCCCGCTCGCGGCGGGCACCTGGGCTTTCTCTCGCGCCGCCCGCCCCCGTTCTGGCTCGAAGAAACGGTCACCGGGTGGATAATCAAGAAGAGCAAGACGTCCGGAGCGATTCCGTATTGTTAAGTGATGCAGGGTAAGGCGTCGTTTGTCGAGGCAATCACGGTGGCGCTGGCCTCCTTGCGTTCGAGCAAGCTGCGGAGTTTCCTGACGTTGCTGGGTATTATCCTCTCGACGGCCACCCTGATCACGGTGATGAGCGTGATTCACGGCATGGACGTCTACATCGCCCAGAACGTCTCCGATATGGGCGTCGACGGCTTCCGTGTTGTGCGCATGGCCTTTCTCGGCAACTTCGATCCCAAGAAATTCCTCGAGCTGCTCAAGAAAAACCCGCAGATCCGGCGCGAAGAATACGACTTTCTTCGCCGGCATGTGACCCTTTGCCGCGAAATTGGCCTGGAAGCCGAGCGCCGCGAGATGGTCTCCTTCCGCGAAAAGCAGCTTGAGAGGGTGCGCGTGACGGGCGGCTCGGCCAATTATCCGATCCTCACCAACATGGAGGCCGCCGCGGGACGCTTTTTCACCGAGGGGGAGAGCCGCGGGCGCCGTGCCGTCGTCTTCATCGGCAACGATCTCAAGGAGGAGTTCTTCCCCGGCGCGGACCCCCTCGGCAAGACGATTCAGATCCGGGGGCGGCCATTCGAAGTCATCGGCGTCGCCAAGGCGCTCGGCAGCGTCTTTGGAGAATCGAAGGACGGCTTCGCCGTCATCCCCATCGAAACCTATTTCAAGATCTACGGCGAGCGGTCCGGCATGAACATCGCGGCGCTCGCCGTGGACCGCGGCCGCCTGTACCAGGCCCAGGACGAGGTCCGGATGCTCTTGCGGGCGCGACGCCACGTCAAGCCGGGCGACGACGACAATTTCGCCATCGTCACCTCGGACGCACTGGTGGAGGCCTGGGACCGTCTCACCGGCGTCATCGCCGCGGCGGCGGTCGGCATCGTCAGCGTGTTCATGGTGGTGGGCGGCGTGGTCATCATGAACATCATGCTGGCGGTGGTCACCGAAAGGACCCACGAGATCGGCATCCGCAAATCGGTTGGCGCGCGGCGGAGCGACATCCTGAGCCAGTTTCTGGTGGAATCGGCTACCTTGTCGGCCGCCGGCGGGATCATCGGCGTCGTGGTCGCGGTCGTGCTGACCGTGATCGGTGACGCGGCGACTCCGGTACCCATGCATGTCCCGGCTTACGCGGTGGTGGCGGGTGTCGGGCTCTCGGCCGCCGTTGGTCTGTTCTTCGGCATCTATCCCGCTCAGCAGGCCGCCAAGATGGATCCGATCGAGGCGCTGAGGATCGAGCGATGACCTGGCTGTCCTACGCTTCCGCCGCCCGGATGGCGCTCACCACCATCTGGCAGCACAAGCTGCGCTCACTCCTGACGGTTCTCGGTGTCATCATCGGCACCAGCACCATCATCGGTGTGGGGTCCATCATCACCGGTATGGATAGCGCCATTGCGAACATCCTCCGGAGTTTCGGCACCAATACCCTGGTGGTCTTCAAATTCAAAGTCGGTATCCGATTCCACCTCTCACCCGAAGAGCGCCAGCGCAAGCCGCTGACGTACGAGAACGCCCTCGCCATCGCCGAACGCTGCCCGTCGGTGCAGCATGTCAGCCCTTTCCTCTTTCCGTTCGGGGGCATTCACCGGGCGAAGTTCAAGGGCAACGACGTCTACAACGTCGAGCTCGGCGGCACCGAGGAGGCCTATATCGAGGGCGGCGTCGAGGAGATGCTTTACGGCCGCTTCTTCACGAACGCCGAGGGGCTGCGCCGGAGGCCGGTGACGGTGCTCGGGGAGGACGTCTACAACGCGCTGTTCTCGAACGTCGACCCGGTGGGCAAATGGATCGAGGTCGACGGTCAGATGGTGGAGGTGCTCGGCGTGCTGAAGCGCCCCTCCATCTCGTTTCCCGGCTCGCAGGATATGCGGGTTCTTTTCCCCTACTGGACCATGAAGAAAATGTTCCCGGGCGCGCGAGAAAACATGCTGGTGATCGTGGTCCGGGACGGGCGGCTGGCCCAGGCGCGTGATGAGGTCACCGCCGTGCTGCGCCTCGAGCGCCGGGTGCCTCACCATGAGCCCGACAGCTTCGCCATCTCGACCGCCGAGCAAATGGTGGAGGAGTTTCGCGAGGTGATGTCCACTACCGCCCTGGTCATGGTGGTGCTGAGCTCGATCGGGCTGCTGGTGGGCGGCATCGGGGTGATGAACATCATGCTGGTGTCGGTCACGGAGCGCACCCGGGAAATCGGCATTCGCAAGGCCGTCGGGGCCCGGCGCACCGACGTGGTGGCGCAGTTCCTCACCGAGGCGGTGGTGCTTACGGGGCTCGGCGGCTTGCTCGGGATGGGCCTCGGCTGGCTCATATCGGCGGTGGCCGGAATGGTCTTCTCGTCTCTGCCTACCAGCGTTCCGCTTTGGGCGGCGGCGCTGGGCGTTTTCGTCAGTGTGGGGGTGGGGTTGTTCTTTGGGATCTGGCCCGCCTCCAAGGCCGCGCGCCTGGATCCCGTGGCGGCGCTCCGCTACGAATGAGTTCCGCCGGCCGGAGGTTCCGGCGCCCTCTCCGCTCCCCTTCGCCCCGCCAGCTTCACCAGGACCCACAGGACGGCGATCAGTCCGCCGGCCGCCGCCGCCAGGTGCGGGGCGTGGCCCTTCAACCATTCGAAGGAATTCTCGCCGACTTGCGCTCCCAGGTACGCCAGGCCCAGGAATCGGGGAATCCGCCCCGCCACGATCGTCGCCAGAAAGGCCCAGAATGAGACGCGCGTCGCGCCCGCCGTGAGCACGAACACCTTGAGCGGCAGCGGCACAACCGGCACGATCGTCGGAACGAACACCGTGATGAGCCCATAGCGCCGGAACCACTGGCTGAAGCGCCGGGCCCGGGGCGATTCGGTATGCCGGCGCAGGTACACCTCGCCGCCCCGCCGCGCCAGGCAATACAAGAACGTATTTCCCGCCGCCGAGCCGGCAGTCGCCAGTACCGCGCCCAGGTAGGCTTGGGGCGGGCTCAGGATCGCGATGGTGACCAGCAACGCGTCGACGCCCATCGGCAGCGGGATTCCGGCGGAATCGAGCGTCGCTACCGCCAACACGCCCAATGGTCCCAGGCCCGTCAGCGCGGCGAAGAATCTATCCACCGATCAGCTCCCGCAGGCCGCTTTCGTCGAGGATCCTGACTCGAAGCTCGCGAGCTTTGTCGAGCTTGGAACCTGCTTCCTCGCCGGCCACCACATAGTCCGTCTTCCTGCTGACCGAACCCGCCACTTTTCCGCCCGCCCTCTCAATCAGCTCCTTCGCCTCGCTCCGCGAGAGGGTCGGCAGCGATCCCGTCAGCACGAAGGTCCGGCCTTCGAGGGATCCCCCGCCGCGCCGCCTGATTTCGTGTGTGAACTGCAACCCCTCGGCCCGTAGCCGTTCCACCAGCTCCCCGTTGCGCGGCTCCCGGAAAAACGTGTACACCGCGTGCGCCACCTTCGGCCCCACTTCTTCGACCGCTTGCAGCTTCTCCTGGTCGGCCGACAGGATTGCGTCCATTGAGCCGAGCGCTTCCGCCAGCAGTGCCGCCGTTCGCTCGCCGACGAAGGGTATGCCCAGCCCGTTGAGCACGCGGGGCAGCGGCCTCTGCTTCGACGCCTCGATGTTGTCCAGAATCTTCCGCGCCGATTTCTCCGCCATCCGCTCCAGGGCGATGAGTTCGTCCCACTTCTCTTTCAATTGGTAGAGGTCCGCGACGGACTTCACCAGCCCCTTGTCCACGAGCTGGCCTACCAGCGCGTCGCCCATACCGTCGAGGTCC
>CAYRPT010000262.1:0-6136 GCA_964425895.1 uncultured Solibacteraceae bacterium
GTGAATGTTCCCTTTTATCAATGACGTGCGGCCTCTGCGCCGGAGGCGCGCCGCCGCGCGGTTAGCGCCTCAGAACAGCTCCTGGATTTCCCGCACGAGGTCGTCATGAGTGTTTGTAGACCTGGCCACGGGTATCAACGGTAAGGACATGAACCACTTTGGCTGCCCGATCCACGGCGAACAGAATGCGCCAGCCACCAACGCGGGACTTTCGAATTCCGGGCCTCTCGGTGAGGGGCGCGGAGAGGCGCGGATCGAATGGGTCAGCAGCAGGTTGCCCCAAGCGAGCGCGAATACGCTGTTCTGCTGGCCGGTCAAGGCGGTCAAGAATCTTCTCGGCTTCGTGAGCGACGCTGACTCGGAAATTCACAGGCCGCGTTCGCGTTCGTATTCAGAGAGAGGCTTTACACGGCCCGCCGCAACATCTGCCAGACCACGATCCAGCGAGGCGAGCCCCTCGGCGTCAAGCGGCGGCCCGTCGTCATCAGCGGCGTTGCGAAGGTCCTGGAGCCACCCGCGCGAGTTCCGCTTGTTCTTCCGGCAACTCGTCCACGAGTTGGTGCAGTTCTTCGCGTCTCGTCATGCGCGGGGGCCTCCCTGCTTTTCATCATAACTCCTCCACCGGTTTTCGTTGTGGATTCTTGGCCGCCCAACCTCGCACAAAATGAAACCGACTCCAACGAAGCGCGTTCTCTATGATGCCTGTTTTGAATCACTTGAGTGGGCGACCTGCTAACCAGCGGGTGAGCGGCGGATCGAGAGAGAAACGGGCGTTCGACGGGAGATAGCCGCGGGTTACCTCAAAGCGGCCGGTCTCAGCGTTCGGATCCCCAGGACGATGGGGCCGGCCGACAAAACCGGCCATCGAGGTGACCACCGACGCCGGAGCCGTTGTGCGATCCCGCGCAGGCCCGCGACACTGAATCACCAACGGGTTTGCTCCGCAATCTCGTTGATGGCATGCTGGATCCGCTCCCCTCGCCCCGTCGCCGGGCTCCGCGCCGCGCCACCATCGAAGCGGAGGGTGCGTCTTCGCAGGCCCGGGCCGCGGCTCACCTCGCAACCCGGACGCACGCCCCCAACTTGCTGAAAAAAAAGTATGTTCTCCTCCGCGTAAAATAAAATCCGCGATTCGCCGCCCCGGTGCCGAGCTGACGTCTCCCGGCCCTCCGCCGGTCGCCATGTTTATCCTGACGCCGCTGGCCGGACCGCCTCGCCCGCCGCCGCGCCCGTCACGACACGTCGCCAACACGCTGAAAAAACGGTATGTTCTCCTCCGCGCAAAATAAAATTCGGGGTCCGTCCCGCCCGGGGAGGGCGCTCTTGACATACCCATACGCTCACCCGCCGAACCGCTCGACCTCATTGAGCCAGCGGGTTGCCGTCGGCGTCGAGGTAGGATACCGGCCCGAAGTTCAGCTCCTTGATTCCCTGCTCGATCTTCTCGCGGTCCCCGACCACCACCCACACCATCCGATCCGGCCGCAGCACTCTCTCGGCGGCCGCCGACACATCCTCCCGCCTCAAGGCGCGGACCTTGCCGGGAAACGTCTCAAAGTGGTCGTCCGGAAGACCGAACGACACGATCTCCTGGATGCCGGCCGCCAGTTGGTTCATCGACTCGCGCGATCCCGGCAGGCTCAGCGTCATGCTTTCCTGGGCGAAGGTGAATTCCTCCGGGGTCACCGGCCTGTCTTTGAGAATGCCCCGCAACTCCCGGTCGATCTCCACCATCGACTCCCGCGTCTTGTCGCTCTGCACCGGCGCATAGATAAAGAACGGCCGCTGCCCGCGCGCGTCCTGAAAAACACTTCGCGCGCCGTAGGACCAGTGCTTGTCCTCCCGCAGGTTCATGTTGATCCGGGCCGCGAACTGCCCCCCGAGCACCATGTTCATCGTTTCAACCGCGATCTCGTCCGGGTTCACCTTCGGCGGCGCGATGTGCCCCGCGATGATCACCGACTGCGCGGCGCCCGGCCGGTCGAGAAGATAGATCCGGCTGGATTCCCGATGCGCCACCTCCGAAATCCTCTTGGCGGGCGCCGGACCCTTCTCCCATCTCAGGAAGGCCGCCTCCACCTTCGGCGTCAACTCAGCCAGCGTGATGTCGCCCACCACCACCAGCGTCGCGTTGTTCGGTCGAAACCAGGCCCGGTGGAACTCCGCCAGGCCGTCGCGCGTCATCGCCTCGACGGACTTCTCCGTCCCGGAGCCGGTAAGCGGGTTGCCATAGGCGTGGCCTTCGTCATAGAGAAGTCCGGGCAGCACCCGCAGCGCCATGCTCAGGGGCTGCGCCTTCTCGTGCTGGATCCGTGTGAGCTGCTGCGCCTTCAGCCGCTTGAAGTCCGCCTCCGGAAAGGCGGGGTTCAACACGACGTCGGCGAACAGCCCCAGAGACTTCTCGATGTTGGCCTTGAGCGCCGACATCGTGACGTAAGAAACGTCCAGCGTCGAGCCGGCGGAGAGTTGCATGCCGAGACCATCCAACTCGCCGGCGATCTCCAGCGACGAGCGCGTCCGCGTTCCCTCGTCCAGCATGTCCAGTGTCAGGGTGGCCAGGCCGGGGGCGGCCGGCGGATCCGCCGCGTAGCCGGCGTCCACCAGCAAGCGCATGTTCACCAGCGGCAGTTCCCGGCGCTCCGCCAACACCAGCTTCAAGCCATTGCTCAACTCGGCCCTCTGCAACCGGGGCAGCTTGAGTTCCGGCGGAGGCCCCGGCTCGGGCACCCGGCTGCGGTCCGCCTTGGCGCCCGCCACGGTCCGGTACGCCGGGAAGGGGCGCACCTCCAGGACGAACACCCCGTCGCCAAGCCAGCTCCGCGCCGTCTCCCGCAAATCAGCCGCCGTGACGGACTGCACGGCCGCGAGCTGCTTCTTGTACGCGGCCGGATCGCCGGCGTAGATCTCGCCCTGCGCCAGTACGTCGGACTTGCCGCCGAATCCACCGATCCGCTCGATGCCCCGGAGGAAGTTCGCCACGAAGCGCGTGCGCACGCCGGCTACTTCCTCCTCCGCCGGCCCTTCCTTCAGAAACCGCGCCAGCTCCTCGTCCACGGCCGCCTCCACGGCCGCCAGGCTCTCGCCCGGCCGCACGTCGGCCTGGATTGTGAACTGGCCGGCGATCTCCATCGGCCGCACATAGGCGAGGACGTCCGTCGAGAGCTGGTCGGTGTAGACCAGGCGCTTGTAGAGTCGCGACGTCTTGCCGGCGCCCAACAGATCGGAGATGAGATCCAGGTGGTGCATCTCGGGAGTAAACGCCGGAGCAACGTTCCACACCTTGTAGAGCCGCTGCTGCGGCACGCGGTCCTCCAGGATCGCCCGCTTCGTGCCGGTCATCCGGGCGATGCTTCGTACCGGCCGTCGCACCGGCGGCCCCGGCGGGATCTCGCCGAAGTAGTGCTCCACTTTCTTCCGGGCGGTGGCGGCGTCGATGTCTCCCGCCACCACCAGCACGGCGTTGTTCGGCCCGTAGTATGTCTTGAACCACTCCCGCACGTCTTCAAGCGATGCTGCGTTCAAGTCC
Organism: uncultured Solibacteraceae bacterium; assembly: GCA_964425895.1. Lineage (GTDB taxonomy): Bacteria > Acidobacteriota > Terriglobia > Bryobacterales > Bryobacteraceae > CAYRPT01. The sequence continues at coordinate 3,527 of CAYRPT010000262.1, forward strand.
TCCATCGAGCCGATCACCGTCCACGAGTACGGGTGGCCCTCCGGCCAGGTGTGCTGCGTGATCAACTCGTTCACCAGCCCGTAGGGCCTGTTCTCGCCCTGCCGTTTCTCGTTCTGCACCACGCCGCACTGCTCGTCGAGCCTCGCCTGGTCGATGGCGGGCAGCATGTAGCCCATCCGGTCCGACTCCATCCACAGAACCGTATCGAGAGCCGGCGTCGGCACATCCTGGAAGTAGTTCGTCCGGTCGTTGTTGGTGGTGCCGTTGAGCATCGTGGCGCCGATCTTCTGGAGCACCTTGAAGTAGTCGTCGTTGTAATGCTCGCTGCCGTTGAACATCAGGTGCTCGAAGAGATGGGCGAATCCCGTTTTCCCCTCCTTTTCATTCTTCGAGCCGACGTGATACCAGATGTTCACCGCCACGATCGGAGCTTTGCGGTCCTCGTGCACAATCACGGTCAAGCCGTTATCCAACACGAACCGCTCGAAGGGAATATCGATGTGGACCGGCTGGGCGCCGGCCCCGGCCGGCCAGGCTCCCGCCAGAAGAAGCGGGACGATTCCATTGCGGAACTCAGAGATTTTCATTCGAGGACGCTCCTCACACCCCCGCGATGCCGCTTCGCCGCGCACAACCAACGCCGCGAGCCATGCTTCGCCATTCCGGCCGCCCTCCGCGGCCGGCGGGGGTACGCATTCATCTTAACGGCTTCGGCGGGTCCCCCTGTCAGTTCACCGCCGGGCAGGCCAGGCTTGCGGCTATTCCTTCCTCTACGGCCGGAGGACATCGAGGTTGTTGGTGACCTTAAACACGCCGCTTACCTGGTTCGCCTGGATGTTGGCGATGGATTTGTCACCTTCGTTGTCCACCGTTCCCTCCAGGGTCACGTTGCCGTTGTTCACGATGATGTGAATGGGATGCCGGCCGCGGGGAGGATCGTTCGAGATGCCGAGGAAGGCCCGGCGCCGGAAGCTTGGGAGCGGGACGCCACGGTTGGGGTTGTACCGGCTGAGCGTGGGATGGCCGTAGATCCGGACATAAACGGCAAGCCGGACGTCCTCGTCCATTGGGGAGGTCGGCAGCACCTGGATCTCGTTGTTTACCTGGCGCACCACCTCGATTCCCTTGACCACCCGCTCGGCGGAATCCTTGAGCGTCGGCCGCGAAGCGGAGCCCTTCAGCGTCACGTTGTAGCCGGATTCGCCCCGCTCGATGGTGAAGGTCACCCAATCGAAGAGCCCGTAGTTGTCGAGCGAGACAATCTGCCTCCGGATTTGCGCGGCCAGGCGCTGGATCTCGTCCTGGCCGGAATCCTGTGCCCACACCGGGCCGGCGGCGGCAGTGACAACCAGGGCCGCCATCCCCGCCATTCTTCCAATCGTCAGAGACATCGTCTCCTCCCCTTTCGCCGGTCCAAGCGCCGGCGGTGTTCCAGGCGTCGGAATTCGCCCCGGCTCCTGCTGGCAATTAGATGCACGGCGGTCGCCGCCGGCGCTGGATTTCTCCGCCCGCCCGCCCGCCTGGGTCGCGCCGCCGCAGCCCCCGCATCCGCTGCCCCGCCCGCGGCGTGGCGCGGGTTTCTGCGAGCGCCGCTCGCAAGGTTGTTGTTCCCGGCAGGCAGGGTGTACCCTGGCCCGAAAGGAGCGTCGCTATGAAAGTTGCCATCAGGACCGCCGCGGCGGCCGCGCTGGCGGGCTGGCTTGGCCTGCCCGTCTTCGGACAGCCGGGCGTTTTCGGCCGGAGCGAGATCATTCAGTATTCGCCGGAGTGGAAGGGGGAGCGCTTCCCGGACGGCCGGCCGAAGGTGCCCGACGCCATCCTGGAGCGGATGAGGCACGTAACTCTGGAAGAAGCCTGGGCGGTGCTTCGCAATGAAGGCTTCACCTACCAGTACGAGGACGGATGGATGTGCATCCACCCTGAGAAGGTCCTGGTCGGCCGGGCGCTGACGGCGGTGTGGATGCCCGGGCGTCCGGACATCCATCGAGTGATTGACGCGGTGGGCAAGGCGGATGGGCGGATCGGGGCGCACAACGCGTGGCCGGTCGACATGCTCCAAAAGGGAGATGTCTACGTGGCCGATCACTTCGGCCTGAAGGTGGACGGACCCTCCATCGGAGACAATGTCGGGAACTCCATCTACGCCAAGAGCGGCAACGGCATCGTATACAACGGGGCCGTGCGCGACATCGAGGGGCTGAAGGAGCTTCCGAACTTCGTGTCGTTTATCCGCCACTACCATCCCTCCCACCACTACCCGAGCCTGGGCGAGAAGCTGAATTCGACGCTGATGGGGATCAACTGCCCGGTGCGCATCGGCGGGGCGACCGTCATGCCGGGCGACGTGGTGCTGGGCAAAGAGGGCGGCGTCGTCTTCATCCCTCCCCAACTGGCGGAGCGGGTGGTTGAAACCTCCGAAATCGTCCGGTTGCGCGATGCCTTCGGCCACCAGCGGCTGAAAGAGGGCAAATACACCGCGGGACAGATCGACACCCGGTGGTCCGCGGAGATCGAGCGTGACTTCTCGCAATGGCTGAAGGACAACATGGACAAGCTCACCGTGCCCAGGGAGCGGATCGAAGAGATCCTTAAGAAGCGGACCTGGTGAGG
>CAYRPT010000263.1:0-6126 GCA_964425895.1 uncultured Solibacteraceae bacterium
GTCACGGTGCCCACGGCCCACAGCGCCTTTGAGCCCAGGGGGGAACTCCACGCCTGCCAAAGGATTTCGTCCTTCGAGAAGAATCCGGCCAGTCCCGGAATACCGGCGATCGCCAGCGAGGCGACCAGCATCGTGCGGAAGGTGGTAGGAATCTTGCCCTTAAGGCCGCCCATCCGCCGCATGTCCTGCTCCCCGCTCATGGCATGGATTACCGAGCCGGAGCCGAGGAACAACAGGGCCTTGAAAAACGCGTGGGTAAAAAGGTGGAAGATCGCGACCCAGTAAGCGCCCACGCCGGCGGCGAGGAACATGTAGCCGAGCTGGCTGACGGTGGAATAGGCCAGCACGCGCTTGATGTCGTTCTGCACCAGGGCGATCGAGGCGGCGAATATGGCGGTGACCGCCCCCACCGTGGCCACGACGGCCGATGCGTCCGGCGCAAGGGTATAGAGCGCGTTCGAGCGCGCCACCATATACACACCAGCGGTGACCATGGTGGCGGCATGGATCAGGGCCGAGACCGGGGTCGGACCCTCCATCGCGTCCGGCAGCCAGGTGTAAAGCGGGATCTGCGCCGACTTGCCCGTGGCGCCGGCGAACAACAGCAGCGCCGCCGCAGTGAGGACGCCAAAGCCCACTTCCGCCTCAAGACCGTGCAGGGCATGATTCACCTCGGTGAAGCGCACCGAGCCGGTCAGCGCGAAGATCAGGAAGATACCGATGAGGAAGGCCGCATCGCCCACGCGATTCACGACGAACGCCTTCTTTCCGGCGTCCCCGGCCGACTTCTTGTGGAAATAGAAGCCGATCAGCAGGTAGCTGCACAAACCGACGCCCTCCCAGCCCACGAACAGGAGCGCGAAGTTGTTCGCCAGCACCAGCGTGAGCATGAAGAAGACGAAAAGATTCATGTATCCGAAGAACCGGTAGTAGCCCCCCTCGTGCCCCATGTAGCCGATCGAGTACACGTGGATCAGGAAGCCGACGAGGCTGACCACCAGGATCATGACGGAGCTCAACGGGTCGAGCAGAAAACCGAGATCGGCCGAGAAGCGGCCCAAGGAGCCGTCGGCCAGGTGGAACGGCAGTCCGGCCAGCCAGGTGTAGCGAATCACCTCGTGCGTCTTCTCCGCCGTCGACGCCAGTTGCGCCGCCGCTCCCACCGAGAAGATCAGCGACAGGAGCACCATGCCCGGCGAGAGCAGGCTCACCCAGATGCGCGACGCGGCGAAGTGCGGATGTCCATGCCCATGGGCATCCGCTCCGCCGTGCGGATGAGCCCCGGCCAGCTCCGGCGACAGCGCGTCGGCCGACGGGAAAACCTGGGGGTCCAACCGCCGGCCGATCGCAAACATCAGGACCGCGCCCAGCAGGGGGAACAGCGGAATCAGCCAGATCGCGTCAAGGAAATTCATCCGCGCCGCCTCACCACTTCAGAAGATCAATCTCGTCGGCCGCCACCGTCTCCCGGTTCCGGAACAAGGCGATCAGAATGCCGAGGGCGACGGCGGCCTCGGCCACCGCCACCGCAATCACGAACATCGCGAAGATCTGGCCCTCCACGGACCGGAAATGCGCCGAGAAGGCGACCAAGTTGATGTTCACGGCGTTCAGAATCAGCTCGACCGACATCAGAATCACGATGATATTGCGGCGTGTCAGAAAGCCCGCGGTGCCGATAAGGAGCAGCGCGGCGCTCAGCGCCACGTAATGAACGGTGGAGATGGGATGCACAGTCTAGACCCTCTTCTTCGCCATAACCACGCTGCCCACGATGGCGACCAGCAGGAGAATTGATGCGATCTCAAAGGGCAGCAAGTAGCCGCTGAACAGCGTATCGGCCAGTCGCTCGGTGCCACCGGACTCGGAAGCCGCGGGCCCGGTGGGGGGCGGCAGCCGAAGCGCCTCCTCGCCGCCGCGCATCAGGTAGAACACCTCGGCGCCCACCACGAGCACGCAGGCCAGCGCGAGCCACCACTGCCCGTTCCATTGGCGCTGCCGGGCGGCCGCATCCAGGTTCACGAGCATGATGACGAACAGCATCAGGAGCACGATGCCCCCGATGTACAGCATGATCTGCACCACGAAAAGGAACTCCGCGCCGCGGACCAGAAAGATTCCCGCCACGCCCAACAGGCTGACCACCAGCCATAACGCCGCGTGCACCGCGTTTTTCCGCGTGATGGTCATCACGGCGCCGCCGAGCACCATCGCCGCAAACAAATAGAAGAATAACGTCGTAACCATCGCCTTCACGCCGCCGGCCTACAGCCCTGGCGGCCGCTTCCACCTGGATAGGAACCGCTCAGTACCGATACCGGGTCGGCTTGGGCCCCTGTTCCAGCATCTGCCGGTCCCAGATCGCGCCCTCGCGCGTATAGCTGGCAAGTTCAAAATCCTGCGTCAGCTCAAGGGCATCGGTGGGACAGGCATCCTCGCACAAGCCGCAGAACATGCAGCGCGAGACATCATACGTGAATTCCGTCAGCTCTTTCCGGCGCGTTTCCTCATTGCGCTCACTGGTCACCACGATCAGGTGCTCGGGACACGCCAAGGCGCACAGATTGCAGGAAATACACAACGTTTCCCCGGTTTCCGGATGGATGTTCAACCGCGGAGCGCCCCGGTACCGCTCGGCGATCTTCGGCCGCTCGGCCGGATACTGTTCGGTACAGATATGCTTGGGGTGTTGACTGCGGAACGTGACCCAAAGCCCCTCGATCAGGTCAACCAGAAAGATGGCCCTCAGCACTCTCCGCATCTTCATTCCTTCTCGCCGAACGAATGTGTACTTATCTGTCCACTTCGCCTAGCACTATATCAATCGTACCGATAATCGCGACGATGTCGGCAACCAGCGACCCGCGGCACATTCGGTCCAGGGCTTGCAGGTTGATGAACGACGGCGGCCGTATGCGCAGGCGGTAGGGCTGGGTTGAGCCGTCGCTCACAATAAAATAACCGAGCTCCCCCTTGGGCGCCTCGATGGAGACGTAGGCCTCCCCGATGGGCGGTTTGATGGCCTTTCCGACTTTGGCCATGATCGGCCCTTCCGGGATCCCTTCGACCGCCTGTTCGATGATCCGGACGCTCTGGCGCATTTCCTGGATCCGGACGATGTAGCGGTCATAGGTGTCGCCGTTCTCGCGGGTGGGGATCTCGAAATCGTACTTCTCGTAGCCGGAGTAGGGCATCGCCCGGCGGATGTCCCATCGGACGCCGGCGGCCCGGAGCATCGGGCCGGTGACGCCATACGCCTTGCAGTCATCGCCATTGAGAATGCCGACGTTGACGAGGCGCTCCTTCCAGATCCGGTTCTCGCTCAGCAGTTCTTCGTACTCATCCACTCGCGGCCGGAACATGCGGCAGAAATCCTTCACCTGCCGCTCCATGCCCTCGTAGACCTCGTATTGCAGCCCGCCCACCCGGAAGGCATGGGTGGTGAGGCGCGCGCCACAGTAAGCCTCGTAGATGTTGAGGATATCCTCCCGCTCCCGCATCACGTAGAACAGCGGCGTGATGGCGCCGACGTCGAGGGCGTGGGTTCCGAGCCACAGCAGGTGGCTGGCGATCCGGTTGAGCTCGGTCAGAATCACGCGCACCACCTGGGCACGCGGCGGGGCCTCGGTGTCGAGCAGTTTCTCGACAGCCAGGCAGTAGCCGAGCCCGTTGGAGACCGCGGCCACGTAGTCGGTGCGGTCAACGTAGGGCGCGAACATCTGGTAGGTGCGGTTCTCGCCGATCTTTTCCACGCCGCGGTGCAGGTAGCCGATGACGCACTCGGTACCGGTGATCTTCTCGCCGTCGAGTTTCAGGATCACCCGCAACACTCCGTGCGTCGATGGGTGTTGCGGACCCATATTCAGCACCAGTTCGTTGGCGTCGAGGAAGGTTGCTTCCGGCATGCGTGTCGTCACTGCCCGCTTTCGATCTCGAGGTTTTCGCGCACCCACTGCTGATCCATGTGGAGGATGTCGTAGTCTTTGCGCAACGGGAATCCTTCCCAGTCGTCCGGCATGAGGATCCGCTTCAGACCGGGGTGGTTCCGGAACTCGATACCGAACATGTCGTAAACCTCGCGCTCCAACCAGTCGGCAGTGAGGTGAACCGACACCGCGCTCTCGACCGGCTGTCCGTCCCGGATGCGGATCTTGACGCGGAGCCGCTCATTGCGGGCGAAGCTGTAGACAATGTAGACGACGTCGAAGCGCTCCTCCCGCTTCGGATAGTCCACGGCGGTGATATCCACCAGGTAGTCGAAATCGGCCTCGAGCTTCAGGTATTCGAGGATGGGGATGGCCGCCTCCGGCGCCGCCACCAGGAACTTCTGCCCGACATAGGTGAAAGAACCGCGGATCTGATCGCCGAAGCGCTCCCGGAGCCCGGCCGTCAGGTCGTCGGACCAGGGCTGCGTCTCCATCTCGGCCGGCTTCTTGGCGGCGGCCGGGGGTTTTTTCTCGCCCGCCGGCGCCGCGGGCTTGGCGGCCGCGGGTTTGGCGGCCACGGGTTTGGCGGCCGGAGCCGGGGGCGGCGCCGCGGGCGTTTCCGGTTCGACAGGGGCGCCCTCGGACTTGGGGGAGGAAGCAGACGCAGGCGGTTCGCTCGACGGATCGGATTGCTTGTCGTCAGGCATGGACCCTCAAGGCAAGACCCTACGATAGAACAGTCCAGAATGGGGTGTCAAATGAAGGAATCGCTCGGATCGCGGGTTTTCGCTGCCCTCTGCGGAGGCCCTCCGCCGCGGCGAGCGTAACGGCAAATCCCGGGGCGCCGGCACAACAGGCAATTCCCAGCGGCCGGCCGCCCCGGGGAGAGGAATCAGCGGGCTTCGAAGTTCACGGCCTCGCTCACCTGGACCCGTTCGGCGCCGGGCTTCGCCGCGATGACGATCTCGATCGTCCAGCCGGCGCGCTGGCCGATGAAATCATCGATCTCGCGGCGGCTCAGGGTGCCTTTTGCGACCGCGTCCGGTTTGATCCTCAGTTTCTCCAGCGCCGCGCGCCAGTCTTTCTTCATGGCTTCGCGGAATTCCGGATCGTCTTTCAGCTTGTTGAACAGTGCATCCCGCTGTCGAACGGAAATCACGGGACGATCATCAGGCATGCGTACACTCCTTTCTTGTTCTTGGCCGCCTAAACAGGCACCATTTCCGAGAGGCTCTCGGCGGTTTCCTGGCTGAGTATGGTTCGCTTGAGAAACAGTTCCGCCCGTTGCGGCTCCAGTTGCTCACGCAGAATGACGTCCACCCCGCGGGTAGACAGGATCTTGTGACAGGCTTCGCAGGAAGACGAGTAGCCATTCCCCACCAGGCCTTCCAACCCGGCCGCGCGCAGGCAATCGGCGAGTCGCGCCGGACCGTTTCCCAGCGCCAGGGCGTTGCACACCGGGTCCCATTCGGCGCGGTCGAGAATATCGCGGAGCGGCTCCCGGCGCAGGTTCCCCACCGTCAAAGCGGGAATCGCGAACGCCGGACCGCAACACAGATGCACAGCGCCCTCCGGCCGGATGATCAGCGGTCCGAGCATCGAACAGTAGCTCGACAAAGCTCCTTCCCGCGCCGGGAACTCGTCCGCCGGGATCCGGGTGGCCGCCCAACCCATGCGTGTACAGAACACCTCGGTGGCCCGCACGCCGTTGCCTGGCTCCACGTTCAGCTCGGCCAGGTAGTCCTTCAGTTTCCGGCTGCTCCGGGTCACAATCGATTGCAGCGTGCACTCGATGCCCAGCCTCCGCCCGGCCCGAAGCGCATGTCCGACGCGCGCGAGGGGAATGTGCTCCTGATGGAATTCGTCGACGCTGAGCAGGAGCTGCTGCAGCCCAAGGGCCGCCAGGGGCCGCAGAAGATCCTCGGCCCGGGCATCATTCAACGCCCAGTAGCAGTTGGTCGAAATTGCCGACGGAAGCCGGTGCGTCTCCCAGCAGTAGCGCATCAGCGCGGTCATCTCCCGCAGATACAGGAACGACTCGCCGCCGCTGAACCCGGCGAGCTGCACACCGGCGACCTCCCTCGCCTGGTCGATCCAGCCGCAGGCTTCGTCCACTTCGATGGTTGGTCCGTTGGAGTGGGCATCTCCCCACAGGCAGGAACGGCATTCGATGTTGCACCGGTATCCCAGCATGAGGGCC
>CAYRPT010000264.1:0-6117 GCA_964425895.1 uncultured Solibacteraceae bacterium
GCTCCCGGCCCTCCGCCGGTCGCCATGCCGATCCAGACGCCGCTGGCCGGACCGCCGCACCCGCCGCGGCGCCCGTCACGGCACGTCCCCAACCCGCTGAAAACACAATATGTTCTCCTCCGCACAAAATAAAATTCGGGGTCTGCCGGACGTCTTACTCCCGAGGGAACATACGTGAATGTTTCCTTTTACGAATGACGTGCGGCCTCTGCGCCGGAGGTGCGCGGCCGCACACTTAGCGCTCACACCGGGACCCGCGCAGGCACGCGCAAGAGACTGCCCGAGCACCCGGCCGTGCAAAATGTGGCGGTCCGTGATACCTTTGTTAGCCAAGGATTGAAGAGGGGATGGCTGCGGCGCCCAAGCCGGCGTGGGCAATCGAGGTCTTCTACTCGTACGCCCACGAGGACGAGGCGCTGCGGGAGGAACTCGACAAGCACCTAAGCCTGCTGGAGCGCTTGGGATACATCCGCGACTGGCACGACCGCGACATCACCGCGGGCGCGAACTGGGCCGGTGAGATCAGCGAGAATCTCCGCCGCGCCGACATCGTTCTTCTTCTGATCAGCTCCGATTTTCTGGCGTCCGACTACTGTTTTGACGTCGAGATGAAGGTCGCCCTCGAACGGCACGCGGCCGGTGAGACGCGGGTGATTCCCATCCTTCTGAGGCCCTGCGATTGGCAGAGCGCCCCGTTCAGTCATCTTCAGTGCCTGCCTGCCGGTGCGGTTCCCGTGACCCTGTGGGCGAACCGGGATGCGGCCTTCCAGGATGTCGTGGCCGGCATCCGCCGGGTCATCGAGGAGGAGGCGGACGGGCGGCGGGGGAACGCCTCGCGCGTCCCGGAGCCCGTGTCCAGGACCGTGGCGCAAGCGCGCACGTTGGACGCCGCCCTTCCGGCGCGGGTGACCCTCGGACGGAGCTCCGAGCTCGTCGCCATGGTCCGGCGGCCGGAGAGTGGAGGGCTGCGGGCGATCTTACGCATCGACGATGAGTACGAAGTGGCGGAGGCCGATGTGAAAAGCAAGGAGTTCGAGGTCGAGTTTCCGTTGGACGCCGGCGGCGCCCCGCGGGACCTCGCGCTCGATCTCCATGTAGAGTCCGCGGATTTTGATCCGCCGCGGCAGTCGAAGCGTGTCTTGGTTCCACCGGACGGAGATTCGCAGGCGTGCGTGTTCTTGGTGACGCCGGTGCGGGCGGGTCCGCTGCTGGTCAACCTGGAAGTGCGGTACGCCGAGGCGTCGATCATTTCCCGCCTGCTGCGCACGAACGCGAGCGCGGGCGAAGCGGCGGCAAGATCCTTCGTGGTCACCTCCATGCCGTTCCAGGTGGTCAGCTTTACCGGTGCTGGGACGTTGGCGGCCCGGCCGGCGGAAGCTGATGACCTGGAGGAGAGCGGGCCGGGAGGCGTTTCAGGATTCGAGTTCGAGGATGTCGATGCCTGGCCGGAGGCAAGGCCTTCCGCACCGCCGCCCGGCCTTCCGGGGCGGCCCGAGGCCCCTCGCCGCGGGCGCCGCCGGAGCTGGGGGCGGCGGGACGAGGCGTCCCCCCTGTCTTTACGGTGGTTCGGGCTGGCTGCGACCATCCTGCTCGCCGCTTTTGTGTCTGTCCCCCTGCTGCTGGTCAACCGGGAGTCGGGCGAAACTTCATTCCCGAGCACCACCCAGCCGGGTGGAACGGATTTTCCGACGATGGCGCCACCGGGTGCGGCCCTCCTTGAGACGCTGCTCGATCTGGAGGAGGTCCGGCTCTTCGCGGATCTCGCGCTCCAGGCCGGCGCCGGGGGGATATTCTCGTCCGGCGGGCCCTACACCCTTTTCGCTCCGACCGACGCTGCGTTTGAGCGGGCCGGCCTGGCGGCACAGGCGGCGGCCGGCGTACCGGTCGCGACTCTTGTCATGGAATACACCGCCGCCGGAGCGCTGACCGCGGCGGAACTCACGGCTCGCGGGCGGGTGACGATGCTCACCGGACGGGAGTATGAAGTACGGACCGCCGGCGGCGCGCTTCAAGTTGGTCCCGCTCGCATCGTCCGGGCCGACATACGCGCGCGGAACGGGATGATCCACATCGTGGACCTCTCGTCTCCGGAATAACGTCGGGCGAGGCGGGCCCGCCTCCTACCACACGCCGATAAGCTTCCACCACGAGAAGCCCACAAGGGACCAGACGCTCAGATTCGCCACCGAGACGAAGAACCCTACGATCCACCACTGCCGGAGCGATACATAGTCTTGAGCGAAGAACATGGGGGCGGGCGTCGTGCCGTAGTGTGTCAGGCCGGCGGCGAAGCACACGAAGCAGCCGAAGGAGAAGGCCATGAGCCCGAGCGGAGCACCCTGCTGCACAAGCAGCGTGACGAACGGAGGATACATCGCCAGGATATGCGCGGTGATGGACGCGAAGCCGTAGTGGGCGTAGAAGTACACGAGCAAGGCGACGGCAAAAAGCAGCGGCCATCCGTAAGAGGAGAATGCCGCGCCGACGGCTTTGGCGAATTCCGTGGTGACGCCGGAGTCATTGAGCGCCTGGCCGAGCCGGAGAATGCCGCCATACCAGAGAAACAGCTCCCAGGCGGCCTTTTCGTTGCGGATGTCATCGAAACTGAGCACCCCCGAGACGATCAGCGCGCTGGCGCCGAACAGGGCGGCGGTGGTGATGTGCAGGCCGTGCCATCCGCTGGTGACCCAGAGTCCGCAGACGGTGGCAAACACGGCGCAGACGACCTTCTCGCTGCGCGACCAGGGCCCCATGCGGGAGAGCTCGGCCGCCGCGAATGCGGAGGCCTCCGGCGTACGGCGGATGACGGGCGGCAGGAGGCGCCGGACTATGAGGGGCGCGATAAGGAGAGCGGCCATACCGGGAACGATTCCGGCCAGCGCCCAAGAGGCCCAGGTGATCCGGAAGCCCATCTGGCCGGCCATCTCGGCCAGCAGCGGATTGGAGGCCTGCCCGGTGAAGAACATCGCCGACGTGATCGAGATGCCCTGATAGACGCCCGCCATGAGAAAGCCGCCGAGCAGAGCCGCCGAGGGTCCCGGCCGGGATTCGTACAGCTCGGCGATGGAGCGGGTAATGGGAAGAATGACGCCGCCGGAGCGCGCCGCGTTCGACGGGATGATCGAGGCGAGGACCATGTCGGTGAACGACAGGGCGTAGCACAGGCCGAGGGAACTTGTGCCGAACAGGCGGACGAAAAAGAGGGCGATGCGCCGGGCGAGTCCGGTCTTGATGATGGCGCGCGAGATGAAAAAGGCGCACAGCACCAGCCAGACCGTCGAATAGGCGTAACCCTCGAGCGCCTGGTCGATGGAGAGGCCTCCGAGCACAGTGGACAACGCCACCGCGATCAGTACGAGCGCGCCGCCGGGCAGGGGCTGCAAAATGAGACCGGCTATGGTGGACAAGAACAGGCCGGTCAGCCGCCAGCCGGCCGGCGAAACCGCCTCGGGGCGGGGCACCATATAGACGAGAAGAAGATAGAGGGCCGGGAGCGCCGCGAGGAATGCCAGGCGGCGGCGCTCGGCGGCGTTGACGGCAGGCTTGGTGTCAGTCAGGGTCAATTGGTCTCGGGGCGCCTTGGGGAGAGGCAGGCGAGTCCGTCACCGCCTGCCTCCGCCGGGATTCGCGTGAACCTCAGGATTGGCGCCGCCCTTTCACGAGGCCCGCGCAGCGGCGGCCTTCGGTGCGGGCTGCTCGGCGGATGCCACCGCCTGGTAGGCGACGGCTCCGAGGATAGCTCCCACAATCGGCGACACCCAGAACAGCCAGAGCTGTTGAAGCGCCCATCCGCCCACGAACAGGGCAGGACCCGTGCTCCGCGCGGGATTCACCGACGTGTTCGTTACGGGAATGCCGATCAGATGGATCAACGTCAAGCCGAGGCCGATGGCAAGGGGAGCGAAACCCGCCGGCGCTCTCTGGTCGGTGGCTCCCAGAATAATGACCAGGAAGAAGAGCGTCAGGACCACCTCAGCCACCAGGCAGGAAAGGAGCGCGTAGCCGCCAGGTGAGTGGTCGGCATAACCGTTGGCGGCGAAGCCGGAGCTGAGAGCGAATCCGGCCTTTCCGCTAGCGATGAGGAAAAGCACACCGGCGGCCGCGATTGCCCCAAGCGTCTGGGCAATACAGTAGGCTGGCAATTCGGACGCCGGGAAGCGCTTCGCGGCCGCCAAACCCACTGAGACCGCGGGATTCAAGTGGCAGCCCGAGATGTGGCCGATGGCGTACGCCATCGTCAAAACCGTCAGACCGAACGCCAGGGCGACACCCAGTAGTCCGATGCCGAGCTCGGGAAACGCGGCGGCGAGCACCGCACTGCCGCAGCCGCCGAATGTCAGCCAGAACGTGCCGAGGAACTCGGCCATGGATCTCTTGGTGAGTGACACAAAACCTCCTTCCAGGTGGTTTCGCCATTATAGCTCGCGATGGTGGCTGCGGCCGCTCTCATCAAGGTGAGCGTGTTACGTCCGGGTTTCGGCGCCACGCCGGCGAACGGCGCCCTCCGTTCAGACCGGACGGGACCAGGCGCGCCGGTGGCTCTTGCGGCCGGTTATAGGTGCTTCTTGAGGAATTCCCAGGCGAGGGCGCCGTTGAATTCATGTCCGCCGTCAAACATCCTGAACTCGAAGCGTTCTTCACAGCCCAGCCTCCGGTAGAGCCGCGCGGCGCGCCCGGCGGCAGCCTTCAAACGATCGCCGGTGCGGCCCCCGACCCCGATCAACTTGTCGTCGTTGCCCATCTGGATCTGGAACGGACGCGGGCAGATCAGGTGGATCGTTTCGAGCGAGGGAGACCCCGATGAAACCGCGACCTTGATGCGCGGCTCGAGAGATGTGGTCATTACGGTTTGCATCCCGCCCATCGAAAGTCCAACCATGCCAACACGGTTGGGATCGATCTCAGGCCGCTTCAGGAGTACATCGAGAGCCCGGCTGATCTTATAGGTCTCGACCGCGCCCAGCGAAGTTCCCTTCAGCAGCAAAGCCTCGTCGAGAACCTGACGGACATCCTCGGGAATGGGTGTACCGCGGTCGCGGTCACCGTACGGATACATGACCAGGTGGGGCGCGTAGACGACATAGCCCTGGGCGACGGCGCCCCGAACCATGTCGTGGTAGTTCGCCCCCCCCTGGAAGGTCGCCAGTTCGGGGTAACCGCCGCCGCCATGCTGCGAAATGACCAGCGGCGCCGGCCGCTTGGCCTGCTTCGGCACGATGTAGAGGCCGTAGGCATCCATGCCCTGGGCGACCCGGATGTAACAGCGATAGTAGACCGCCGAGGCGTCCTCGCCGGCCTTCTCCATCCGGGCCTCCGCGCTCTGCTGGAATCCGGGGGGTGGATAACCCACCTGGGCTCGATAGCGCTGCCGCAGCGCATCGGCAGTTCGGGCGTACTTCGCCGGATCGGAGAGGTCTACGACGCCCGGCAAACCGTCCGCGAATGCGGCCATTTGTTTCCAGAGGTCCGTGCGGATTTGCATAGATCCGGCTGGTTCCTCTTCGTAGGGTTGCTGTGCGCAGACAACCGCGCCATTGATCAGCGCGAGGCAAACGAGTGCGATCCTTCCAGAATGTAGTTTCATGAACTCGACTACGCGGCGCCGGCGCCGGCGGCCCATCGCGGATCTCCTGCCAGCACCGCTCCTTTCCTTTTCAACGATATTCCGCCGCGGGGTATAGAACAAGTCGTGCGGAGGGGCCCGGGGATGCGACGCCCAACGGCGCTACAATACCTCCAGGCATGGACATCTATGAAGAACTTGTTCGTCTGCGCCGCGGAGGGCGGAAGTGCGCGATCGCCACGATCGTCCAGGTGAACGGGTCCATCCCTTCGTATCAGAACGCGAAGCTCCTGGTGCGGGACGACGGTTCGATGCTGGGCACGGTGGGCGGCGGCTGCGTGGAGGCGGAGGTCTGGGCCGCCGCGCGCCAGGCGATGGAGACTGAGCAGCCGCGGATGCTTGACTTCTCCCTGGGCCAGGACGTCGCCTACGAGAACGGTCTGATTTGCGGGGGGCAACTGAACGTGTACATTGAACCGATCGTGCCTCAGCCGCGGGCCGTGATCTTCGGCGCCGGCCACGTATCGAAGTCGCTGGCCCGGGTGGCTTCGCTC
>CAYRPT010000265.1:0-6108 GCA_964425895.1 uncultured Solibacteraceae bacterium
CTTCTGGGGGGGGCGGGGGCGATTCCGGGTATGCTTGGCTAAGAAGAAAGAACCCGACGCCCCCGTGCTGGAAGTCCGCCATCTCACCAAGGAATACCCGACGCCCCGGGGTCCGCTGCGCGTGTTGGAGGATGTCCATCTTACCCTGGAGCCCGGCCAGTCGGTTTCGATCATGGGACCGTCCGGCAGCGGCAAAAGCTCCCTGCTCTACATTCTCGGGACGCTCGAGCCGCCCAGCTCGGGGCAGGTTACGCTCGACGGTCAGAACCCGTTCACGCTCGACGAGCCCGGGCTCGCCCGGTACCGAAACCGCCAGATCGGCTTCGTTTTCCAGGATCACTGCCTGCTGCCGCAGTGCTCGGTGCTCGAGAACGTGCTGATTCCCACGCTGGCCGCGCCCGACGGGGAGGAAGCCGCCACCATGGCTCGGGCCCGCGAGCTGCTCGACGCCGTGGGTCTCGGCGACCGGCTGGAACACCGTCCGGCCGAGCTCTCCGGGGGCGAAAAGCAGCGGGTGGCGATCGCTCGCGCGCTCATCCGGAATCCCCGGCTCGTGCTATGCGATGAACCGACGGGCAACCTCGACCGCGACTCAGCCGGCGCAGTGGCCTCGCTTCTGCTCGAACTGCACCGCGAGCGGCAATCGGTACTCATCACCGTCACCCACAGCCAGCGGCTGGCAGAGCGGTTCCCGCGCCGGTTCGAGATCGTGGACCGGCGTCTGGAGCAGGTGATCTAGCCGTGCCGGGCCGCAGCCATCCGATCGGGGAGCGGATCCCTCGCCACGCGGAAAACGCCGTCTGGAATGCGGGAACAGGCGCCGGTGGCGACAGAACGCCATGAATTTCCGCACCCTGCGCCGGCGCTCGCTCACGTACTATTGGCGAACCAACCTGGTCGTGATAGCCGGGGTGGCCGTCGCCGTCTCGATCCTGTCCGGCGCGCTCCTCACGGGCGAATCCGTGCGGGCCAGTTTGCGCGCCCTCACGCTGAGCCGGCTGGGGCGGACCGGCTTTGTCGTCACCGCCCCGAATCCGTTCCGGGAATCACTCGCTCCGGCGGTTGGCGGCGCCGCGCCGCTGCTGCATTTGACGGGTCTGGCCCGGCATCAGCCGACCGGGCGCCTCGCCTCGCAGGTCCACATCTATGGAGTGGATGAGCGCTTCTGGCGGTTCCACGACGTGCCTCCGCAGGGTCCGGAAGGCCGCGGCGTGCTGTTGAGCGAATCGCTGGCGCGCGAACTGGAGGCGGCCGGCGGCGACGGCATCCTGCTGCGGGCGAGCGCGGTCTCCCACATCCCCGCGGACTCGCTGCACGGGCGCAAAGAGGATGCCGCCACCACCATCCGCTTCACCTTCGCCGGGGCCCTCGGGCGCGAGCGGCTCGGCGAGTTCTCGCTCGGAGCCGGCCAGGGCGACGTGAAAGCCGCATTCGTCCCGCTGCGACGCCTGCAACAAGCGCTGGGCCTGGCCGGGCGCGTCAACACGCTCCTGCTGCCGCCTGGCGCCGAGGCGATCGAGAGCCGGCTCGCCGAGTCAGCAACGCCCGACGATTTCGGGCTCCGCGTGCGAACGCTCGCCGGCCGGGGCCTCATCCAGGTGGACAGCCTTTCCGGCATCCTTTCCGAAGGCCTGGCGAACGTTGTGGCGGAGGCCGCACGGTCCGCCGGGTTGAAGCCGCTGGGGATATACACCTACCTCGCGAACACGATCCGCTGCCGGGGGCGCGAGATCCCGTACTCGCTCGTGGCCGCGACCGAGCAGATGGCGCCGGGCGGGAATCCGCCCCCGATCACCCTGAACGAGTGGGCGGCCCGGGAACTCGAGGCCGGCCCCGGCGACCCGATCACTCTCGACTATTTCCTTTGGCAGCCCGGCGGCCGTCTGGAGACCCGCACGGCGCAATTCAGGCTGACGGCGATCCGGCCCGTGGAACGGGATCGCGAACTGACGCCGGATTATCCGGGCATCACCGATTCGGACGACGTCACCGGGTGGGATCCCCCGTTTCCCGTGGACCTGGGCCGCATCCGGCCCGCCGATGAGCGCTACTGGGACCTGTACCGCACGACGCCCAAAGCCTTCGTGCCGCTGGAGGCGGGGCAGACGCTGTGGGCCTCCCCATGGGGCCGGCTGACGGCCTTCCGAATGGAAACGCCGGCCGGCGGCGGCGCGGCCGACGCCCAGGCGCGCCTCGAGGCCGCGTTACGCCGTCATCTGAATCCCCTGGAGCACGGGTTTACAGTTACGCCCGTGCGGGCGCTGGCCCTGGCCGCCTCCGAAGGCGCCACCGACTTCGGCAAGTACTTCGTTTACTTCAGCTTCTTCGTCATCGTGTCGGCGCTGTTGCTGGCCGGGTTGTTCTTCCGGTTCGGAGTCGAGCAGCGGGTCCGGGAAACCGGCCTGCTCGAGGCGGTGGGCCTGCCGCGCGCCAAGGTTCGAGCGATGCTGGTTCGCGAGGGGTTGGTGCTCGCGGCCGCCGGCGCGGTGCTCGGCATTGCGGGCGCGGCCGGCTACTGCCAGGTCATTGTTTACGGGTTGCGGACATGGTGGGTCGATGCGGTCGGCACGCGGTCCATCGAGTTTCACGTCGATCCCGTCTCGCTGGCCGCGGGCGTTGCCGGCGGCCTGGTGGCGGCGGTCGCCGCTCTCCGCCTCACGCTGCACGGCCTGTGGCGGGTGTCTCCCCGCGGCCGGCTGGCCGGGGTGACCGCGCCGGTGGCCGTCACGCCATCGCGAAGCGCCGGGCGCGTCGCCGGCGCCGCGGCGCTCCTCGCGGCGGGTCTCGTGGGCGGCGCGGCGTTCGGGGTCGTTCCGCCCGCGGCAGGTTTTTTCGGGGCGGGCAGCCTGCTGTTGGCCGCCGGTCTCGCGCTCCTGCGGGGGCGGCTCGTCCGGCATGGCTCGCTCCTGGTGAGGGGGAACGGCGCCGCCGCCGGGCTCCGGCTCGCGTTTCGCAACCTGGCGTACCGCCCGGGCCGGACGGTCCTCTCGGTGGCGCTGACGGCGTCGGCCATCTTCCTGATCGTTTCGGTGGATGCCTTCCGCCTTCCGGCAGCCGCCGGTGTTGGCGATCCGAAGTCGCCGTCGGGCGGCTACGCGCTGATGGCCGAATCCGTGCTGCCCGTCTATCGCGACCCGGCGACGGCGGAAGGGCGCGAGGTCCTGGGGCTCGCCGGCCTGCCGGATATACGGCTCGTCCCATTCCGGTTGCGGCCCGGCGATGACGTGAGTTGTCTCAACCTGTACCGCCCCCAAAACCCCCGCGTTTTGGGCGCTCCGGCGGAGTTTCTGGCGGCCGGGCGGTTCCGCTTCACGGCCTCGCTGGCGTCCACGGCCGGGGAACGGGAGAACCCCTGGCTCTTGTTGAACCGGCCGGCGGAAGGCGGAGCGATCCCGGCGGCGGCGGCGGCCAACTCGATGACCTACGTTCTTCACCGCCAGGTCGGTGACGTGATCGAGATTCCGGGCGCCGGCGGCCGGAGCGTTCGCCTCCGGCTGGTGGCCGCCCTCGCGGACACGGTGTTCCAGCGGGAGCTGATCGTCTCGGACGCGCACTTCCGCGCCGCGTTCCCGGAATCCCAGGGGTATCGCGTTTTTCTGATCGAGGCGCCGGAAGCCGGGCTGGCCGCGTCGATCACCGCGCTCGAGGAAAGGCTGGCCGACTTCGGCTTTGACGCCATCGCTACCAGCGAGCGGCTGGCTGCGTTCCATCAGGTGGAGAACACGTACCTTTCCACGTTTCAGTCGTTGGGTACGCTGGGACTCCTGCTCGGTACTCTCGGGCTGTCCGCGATCGTGCTGCGAAACGCCCTGGAACGCCGGCGGGAGTTCGCCCTCCTCCAGGCCGTCGGTTTCAGCCGCCGTGCCATCGCCGGGGTGGTACTGGCGGAAAGTCTGTGGATGCTCGCGGCCGGCATGGTCCTCGGCGCCGCCGCGGCCGTCGTCGCCATCCTGCCGGCGTTGTCGAGCCGGGGCGGTTCCTTCTCCCCGGGCTCGTTGGCTCTACTGCTGGGGGCGGTGGCCGTGGCGGGCGTATTGTCATCCCTGGCGGCCACGCGCGCCGTTTTTCGCCCGGGCTTGCTCGACGCCCTGCACTCCGAGTAGCGTCGAAGTATGCGACCGCCGCTCTCTCTACGTCATGCACGGGCCGCCGTGCTGCTGGTGTGCGCCCTTCCCGCGGGCGCCCAGGATTGGCCGCAGTGGCGCGGGCCGAACCGCGACGGTTCGATCGAGGGTGCGGCCCTCCCGGCAAGCTGGCCCGAAAGGCTGGTGCGCCAGTGGGCCGTGGTGGTGGGCGAGGGACACAGCTCGCCGGTGGCCGCCGACGGGCGCGTCTACCAGTTCAGCCGGTTGAACGACAAGGAGACGGTCACGGCCCTCGGGGCCGGCGGGAAGATCCTCTGGCGGGTATCCTACGACGCTCCCTACCAGATGAATCCCGCGGCCACGGGACACGGAAAAGGCCCCAAGTCCACGCCCGTGCTCCACCGGGCCAGGCTCTACACGCTGGGAATCAGCGGCATCCTGAGCTGCTTTGACGCCGAAGACGGCCGGCGCCTCTGGCAGAAAGACTTCTCGAAGCGGTTCCGGACCACCTCGCCGCTCTACGGCGCCGCCATGTCGCCGATTGTCCACCAGGAGACGCTGATCGCCCATGTCGGCGGCGATGGAGGCGGGGCGCTCGCCGCATTCGATCTCGCCACCGGCGCGGAGAAGTGGACCTGGACCGGAGACGGCCCGGGCTACGCATCTCCGGTCATCGTGGCCTTGGGCGGGGCCCCGCACCTGCTAACGCAGTCCGAGTCGAAAATCATCGCGATCGCTCCGGACACAGGCAGGCTGCTTTGGGAGATCCCGTTCGCCACACCGTGGGCGCAGAACATCGTCACACCGGTGGTGCAGGGCGGCAGCGTGATCCTGTCCGGCCTCGCCAGCCCCACCTTGGCCGTCCGGCCGCGGCTGGCGCAGGGGAAATGGACCGTGGAGCGGCTGTGGGAGGCGCCGGACGCCTCGATGTACATGAGTAGTCCCGTCCTGGCGGCCAATCGGATCCTCGGATTCACCAACCGCAATAAGGGCCAGTTGTTCCTCCAGGACCCGGCGTCGGGCAAGGTTCTTTGGACCGGTAAGCCCCGTTTGGGCGACAATGCCGCCATCCTGCACGCCGGTGCGACCGCGCTGGTGCTCACGACCGAGGCGGAGCTGTCGGTGGCGCGGATTACGGACGCCGCCGTCGAGACCCTTCGCACCTATTCCGTGGCGGACACGCCCGTGTGGGCTCACCCCGCCCCGGTCACCGGCGGACTGCTGGTGAAGGACCGCGAGTCGCTTTCGCTGTGGGCGTGGTGACTTACTTCTCTCCTGGATCGAAGTCCAGGGCGACGGAGTTGATGCAGTAGCGCTCTCCAGTGGGCTCAGGCCCATCGGGAAACACATGCCCGAGGTGAGCGTCGCAGCGTTTGCAGAGGACTTCCGTGCGCACCATGCCATAAGCGGTGTCGGTTTCACGGACGATGTTGCGGCGGTCGATCGGAGCGTAGAAGCTCGGCCAACCCGTTCCGGAGTCGAACTTCGTACTGGAGCTGAACAGCGGAACGCCACACCCGATACAGCGGTAGATGCCCGGGTCGTGGTGCTTGTTGTACTTGCCGGTGAAGGCCATCTCAGTGCCCTTCTTCCGGGTCACCTCGTAGGCCAACGGTGATAGTTGACGACGCCATTCTTCCTCGGACTTCACCACCTTCTCGCTCACAACTTCCCCTTTTCGTTTGCCGGAACTCGAGTACTCAACGATGGTCACCTTCTTCGGGCTCCGTGGTTTCCCGCCGCCGGTATCCGCGGCGCGGGCTGCTGTTCCAAGGCCGAAGGCCGCTACAACCGGCGCGGCGGCCGCCGCCAACCATTCGCGGCGTGTTGGAGACGAGGTAAGGCGAGCCATCTCTACCACAACGGATGTCCCCGGGCCGGCGCCGGTTGCAGCGGCGGCCGCTCAAGTGTATAGATTTACAGGTATTCCGTCGATGGAGGAGCGGCGCCACCGCGGCGACAGCGCCGGCCGCCGGCTGGCGCTTGGCTGTAACGTTTTGAGTTGTATTGGGTTAGACCGGCA
>CAYRPT010000266.1:0-6107 GCA_964425895.1 uncultured Solibacteraceae bacterium
TCTGCCTCCGGCATGGCCGTGCTGGTGGCGATGGCGCGAGGGTTCGCTTCGCGCGGCACGGACAAGATCGGCAACTTCTGGGTGGACATGGTGAGGAGCGCCGCATATATTCTGCTGCCCCTCGCGGTTCTGCTCGCGCTGCTGCTGATCTCCCAGGGAGTGATTCAGAACCTCGACCCGTACGTACCCGTTCCAGACCCGGGACAACTGATCCCGATGGGACCTGCCGCTTCCCAGGTTGCGATCAAGCAGCTCGGTACCAACGGAGGCGGGTTTTTCAACGTGAACTCCGCGCACCCGTTCGAAAACCCGACACCGCTCTCGAACTTCGCCCAGATGCTGGCGATCCTGTTGATTCCGGCGGCCCTTTGTTACACCTTCGGGCGCATGGTCGCCGACCGCCGCCAAGGATGGGCCCTGCTCAGCGCAATGCTCGTCCTGTTCGTGCCGCTGCTGCTCGTTGCCGTCTACGCCGAACAAGGCAACATGGAGGGTAAAGAGGTTCGCTTCGGCACGGCGAACTCCGCTCTGTGGGCCGCGGCGACTACGGCCGCCTCCAACGGGTCGGTCAATTCCATGCATGACTCTTTCACCGCGGTCGGTGGGCTTGTCCCTATGTTTCTGATGCAGTCGGGCGAGGTGGTGTTCGGCGGCGTTGGATCCGGTCTCTACGGCATGATCGTCTTCGCCATCATCGCGGTGTTCCTCGCGGGATTGATGGTGGGGCGCACGCCGGAATACCTGGGCAAGAAGATCGAGGCCTTCGAGATGAAGATGGCCTCGGTGGCGATCCTGGTTCCACCCGTCTGTGTTCTAGCCGGGACCGCGGCCGCCGTTGCCAGCCCAATGGGCCTGGGGGGACTCCAAGAAAGGGGGCCGCATGGCTTCAGCGAGATCCTCTATGCGTTCTCTTCGATGGGCAACAACAACGGCAGCGCTTTCGCCGGTTACGACGCCAACAACCCCCTGGTGAACTTCGCCGGAGGTTTCGCTATGCTGCTGGCGCGCTACTGGGTCGCGCTCCCGGTGCTGGCCATGGCCGGCTCCCTGGCGCAGAAGAAGACCGTGCCCGCCGGCCCGGGTACCCTGCCGACCCACACTCCATTATTCGTTGCGTTCCTCGCGGCCACGGTGGTGATCGTGGGGGCGCTCGCATTCATACCGGCCTTGGCGCTCGGTCCGATCGTGGAGGCGGTTCCATGAGACACCGTCCGCTGTTGGACTCCCGAATCGCGCGCCGCGCGGTAATGGAGGCGTTTCGGAAGCTCGATCCCCGCCACCAGCTACGCAACCCTGTCATGTTCGTCGTTCTGGCCGGCGCGATTCTCACCACGGTCCTTGCGATTCAGAGTCTCTTCGCCAAGGGTGAAGAGCCGCCCTCTTTCGCGTTCGCCATCAGCCTGTGGCTGTGGTTCACGCTTCTGTTCGGCAACCTCGCGGAAGCGGTCGCCGAAGGCCGCGGGAAGGCGCAGGCCGACAGCCTCCGCCAGAGCCGCCGCGATATCGGCGCCAAGAAACTGGCATTCCCGGCATATGGCTCGCCATTCACGGTCGTGCCCGGGACCGGGCTCCGAAAGGGAGACGTAGTTCTCGCGGAAGCTGGAGACACGATCCCGATGGATGGCGAGGTGATCGAAGGCGCCGCATCCGTCGACGAAAGCGCCATCACCGGCGAAAGCGCGCCGGTCGTCAGGGAAAGCGGCGGCGACCATTCCAGCGTCACGGGCGGCACGCGGGTGTTGTCGGACTGGCTCATCGTCCGGGTGACGGCCGTGTCCGGCGAGAACTTCCTCGACCGCATGATTTCCATGGTGGAAGCAGCCAGGCGCCGGAAAACACCGAACGAGATCGCGCTCACCATTCTCCTGGCGGCTTTGTCGATCGTCTTCCTCGTGGTGACGATCACCCTGCTGCCATTCTCGGTGTACGCCGCGAATGAAGCCGGGAAAGGAACGCCGGTCAGCGTCACCGTGCTGGTAGCCTTGCTGGTCTGCCTGATTCCCACGACCATCGGCGCGTTGTTGCCGGCCATCGGGATCGCCGGCATGGACCGCATGCTCCAGGCGAATGTTCTCGCGATGTCCGGCCGCGCCGTCGAGGCCGCCGGCGACGTGGACGTGCTGCTGCTCGACAAGACCGGCACCATCACGCTGGGGAACCGCCAGGCGACCGCCTTCTTTCCGGCGCAGGGATGCACGGAGCGCGAACTGGCTGATGCCGCCCAACTCGCCTCGCTCGCGGACGAGACGCCGGAGGGCCGAAGCATCGTCGTGCTGGCCAAGGAGCGGTTTCAGATCCGGCAGCGCGACCTGCACGCCCTCGGCGCCCATTTCGCTCCCTTCACCGCGCGGACGCGAATGAGCGGTGTCGATCTCGACGGCCGGCAAATCCGGAAGGGCGCCGCCGACGCCATCGAAGCTCACGTCAAAGCCTCGGGAGGGCGTCTTCCGGAGGCGGTCCGCGAGGTGGTGGACGCCATCGCGCGTCAGGGCGGAACTCCTTTAGTCGTATCGGAAGGCGCTCGGGTGCTCGGCGCCATCCAACTGAAAGACATCGTCAAGGGAGGCATCAAGGAGCGCTTCGCCGAACTTCGCCAGAGCGGGATCAAGACATTCATGATCACCGGCGACAATCCGATTACCGCGGCCGCGATCGCGGCCGAAGCCGGCGTGGATGAGTACCTGGCGGAGGCGACACCGGAGCGGAAGCTCGAGTTGATCCGGGAGCGGCAAGCCGAAGGCCGGCTGGTCGCCATGACCGGCGACGGCACCAACGACGCGCCCGCCCTCGCGCAGGCTGACGTCGCCGTGGCGATGAACACCGGTACCCAGGCCGCCAAGGAAGCCGGCAACATGGTGGACCTGGACTCAAATCCGACCAAGCTCCTCGAAATCGTGCAAATCGGCAAGCAGATGCTGATGACGCGAGGCGCCTTGACGACCTTCTCGACGGCCAATGACGTCGCCAAGTACTTCGCCATTATTCCGGCCGCTTTCGCCACCACGTACCCGGAACTGAGCGCGTTGAATGTCATGCAACTCGCCTCGCCGCGAAGCGCCATTCTCTCGGCGGTGATCTTCAATGCGCTGATTATCATCGCGCTGATTCCGCTGGCGCTGCGCGGCGTCCGGTACCGGCCGGCGGGCGCGGCGGCCCTCCTCCAGCGCCACCTGCTGATCTATGGCCTGGGCGGCGTAGCGGCGCCCTTCGCCGGCATCAAGCTAGTCGACCTGATTCTGGCCGCCCTGAGGTGGGCGTAATGCTTCGAACGGCTTTCCTTATGGTTGCTATCCTGACCCTCCTCACGGGACTGGTCTATCCGATTGTCATGACCGGCTTGGCTCACGTTCTATTCCCCCACCAGGCGCACGGCAGCCTGCTTGTGGAGAACGGACGCGCCGTGGGATCGGAACTCATTGGTCAACCCTTCGACGATCCGAAGTACTTCTGGTCGAGACCGTCGGCGACGGGCCCCTTCCCCTACAACGCGGCTTCCTCGTCGGGATCGAACTACGGTCCTCTGAGCCCCGATCGGCGGAAGGCCGTGGAGGAACGGCGCAAGGCACTCCAGGAAGCGGACCCGGACAACGCCGCACCGGTACCGGCCGATCTTCTTACCGCTTCCGGCAGCGGCCTCGATCCACACATCAGCCCGGGGGCGGCGGAGTACCAGGCTGGCCGGGTGGCTCGGTTACGCGGCATGGATCCCGAAGCGGTTGAAGATCTGATCGCCGCGCACACGGAAGGCAGACAACTCGGGGTCTTAGGGGAGCCGGTCGTCAACGTAGTGGCGCTGAACAGAGCTCTGGATCGAAAATGAGCGGTGGAAGGCACGAACCTTGGCAGAGCCGCAACGTCCCAATCCGGACGAGCTGTTAGCTCGAGTCACGGAAGTGGATCGGAAGCAGGCCCGGGGAAGGCTGAAAGTCTTCTTCGGCGCTGCGCCGGGCGTGGGCAAGACCTACGCCATGCTCGAAGCGGCCCGCTCGCAGCGCCTGGCCGGAGTAGATGTCCTCGTCGGAGTCGTGGAGACCCATGGGCGGGCGGAAACCGAGGCGCTGATCGAGGGGCTCGAAGTCCTGCCGCGCCGCCGCGTTTCCCATCGCGGTATCGCGCTCGATGAATTCGACCTGGACCCGGCGCTCGAGCGGAAACCCGAGTTGGTTCTGGTCGACGAGCTGGCCCATACAAACGCCCCGGGTTCGCGCCACGTCAAGCGTTGGCAGGACGTCATGGAGCTGGTGGACACGGGGATCTCCGTCTACACGACCCTGAACGTCCAGCACCTGGACAGCCTGAACGACGTCATCGCCCAAGTCACCGGAATCTCCGTCCGTGAAACCATCCCCGATTCGGTGCTCGATCGGGCGGACGAGATCGAGCTGGTGGATCTGCCGGTCGACGAGCTGCGGAACCGCATGGAAGAGGGCAAGGTCTACGTGCCGGCGCAGGCCAGGCGCGCGATGGAGAACTTCTTCCGGCCCGGCAACCTCATCGCCCTCCGTGAGATGGCCCTGCGCCGTACCGCCGACCGCGTTGACGCGCAGATGCAAACCTACCGGCGCGATCACGCGATTCAATCGACCTGGCCCGTTACGGAGCGCCTCATCGTCTCGATCGGGCCGAGCCCCTTCTCGGCCAAGCTTATCCGGGCCGCCAAGCGAATGGCGGGACGGCTTCAAGCCGAGTGGATTGCCGCCTACGTGGAGACGCCGGCGTTGACCGACGCGCCCCAGGATGCAAAGGAGCGGGTCTTTTCATCGCTTCGTCTGGCGGATCAACTCGGCGCCGAGACGGTGATCCTCACCGGAACGAACGTCGCGGAAACGCTGCTGCAATACGCGAGATCCAGGAACGTGTCCAAAATCGTGATCGGCAAGCAATCCGGTCCCTTGTGGAAGCGGCTCCTGCGAGGCTCGGTGCTCGATGATCTGATCGACGCGAGCGGCGAGATCGAGGTTTATGCGATCTCCGGAGAGCCGGGACCTCCTCTGCGCAGCGGTCCAAAGGCCGTCCGCCCGGGTCCGCCCGCCTGGCGCGAATATCTGCTCGCGGTGCTCGTCATCGCCGCTTGCACGTTGCTCTCTCTCGCCCTTCGGGCTACGCTGAACCCGGTCAACCTGGTGATGTTCTACCTGGTGGGCGTCGTCGCTATCGCGATGCGCTCCAATCGCCGCGTCGCGCTGTTCGCCTCATTCCTGAGCGTCGCGGTGTTCGACTTCTTCTGCGTTCCACCGTACCTGACGTTCGCCGTATCCGACTACGAGTACGTAGTGACGTTTGCGGTGATGTTTGCCGTTGCTGCCATCATCGGTAGCCTGACAGTCCGGATCCGGGCGCAAGCACGGCGTGCGGTGGATCGGGAAGCCCGCACCCAGGCGCTGTACCGGCTCACCAGGGCGCTCACCGGGGAGCAGGGAGACCTTGCGGCCACCCGGATCGCAATGGAGATCACGCGTGAGGTCTTTGGCTCCCGCGTGGCCGTGCTTTTTCCTGAAAGCTCGGGGAAGATTACTTTCCGGAGACAAGCTGCCAATGACCTGCCGGTCCCGCCAAGCGAAGAGGGGGTCGCGCAATGGGTATTCGAACATGGACAGAGAGCTGGAAAGGGCACGGACACACTCCCCGGCTCTTCCGCTCTGTACCTGCCCTTGCGCGGATCCAGTCAAGTTCTCGGAGTCATGGCCGTAGTCCCGGACCGCGATCTCGCCTCGGCCGCGCCCGAGCAATTGCACCTCCTCGAAATATTCGCGACCCAGATCGCCCTCGCGCTGGAGCGGTCGCAGGCGGCCGCCCGGGCGCGGGAAGACCAGGTTCGGATCGAGACCGAGCGGATGCGCAGTGCGCTGCTAAGCACCGTATCCCACGACCTTCGCACGCCACTTGCGGCCATCACTGGCGCCGCCAGCAGCCTGTTGTCGCATCGGGACCAACTGGATCGGACCACTCAGGATGATCTCCTCGAGAGCATCGCCCAGGAGGCCCAGCGTCTAAGCCGGCTCGTCAACAACCTTCTCGAGATGACCCGCCTCGAGTCGGGCGCAGCGAAGGTAAAGCGGGACTGGCATTCCCTCGAAGAGATCATCGGCGCGTCCCTCACCCGGCTG
>CAYRPT010000267.1:0-6093 GCA_964425895.1 uncultured Solibacteraceae bacterium
GCGGGCGCGCCTCGCCGCGGCCCTTTCCTCGGAGGGCTGGCCCGCCATCAAGCTGAGGCTGCATCACGCGGATATGAAGCGGGACATCGAAACCGTCGAACAGGTGCGAAAAGTTGTCGGGGACCACATGGTGATCATGACCGACGCCAACCAGGCGCAGTCCTCGGGCGACTGGCAACCTGGCGTCCGTTGGGACCTGCGCCGCGCCATCGAGACCGCCCGGCAGCTTCAGGCCCTCGGCTGCTATTGGCTCGAGGAGCCCCTTCCCCGCTACGCCTTCGATCAACTGGCTGAGCTCAACCGGCAGGTGGATATCGCCATCGCGGGCGGCGAGAACAATCCTGGCTTGCACGAGTTCCGCGAAATGCTCGAACGCGGTGTGTACGACATCCTCCAACCCGAGTGCCTGGTGGCGGAGGGTATTACGGGGCTGCGAAAAATCGGCGCCCTGGCGGAGATGTTCGGCCGGGAAATCGTGCCGCACAACGGAGGCCGCTATCTGGGTGTGATCGCGCACCTCCATCTGATCGCTTCCTGGCGTCACTCGCCCTACATCGAGGTCCTTCACGATCCCCCCGTGGGCGACTATCGCCACGCCTTCGCCATCTTCCGTGACCCACCTCTGGTTGACCGCGAAGGCAATATCGCCGTCCCGCAAAGGCCCGGACTCGGAGTGGAGATCAACCCCGACGTTCTTGGATAGCCGTCCGCGGCCAATGACGCACGGCCCCTGCACCGGAGGCGCGCCGCCGCGCGGTTAGCGCCTTAGAATCCGAACCGCAGCAGGAAGCGGAAGACGCGGCCTTCGTTGAGTGTGTTGGTGATCAAACCGAAACTCGGATTGGTAAGGCTCGAATCCGGCTCGGCGAACTGTGGGGTATTCAGGAAGTTGATCGATTCGGCGCGCAGCGTGATCCGCTTCTCCGGCCGCAGCCGCCAGGACTTGGAGATGGCGAAGTTCACATTGCGGATGGGACCCCGGCGGAACGTGTGCCGGCCCAGGTTGCCGCGGAACTCGCCTGGCGCCATGAAAGCGAACGCCGCCCGTGGGAGCATTTCCTGAGAACGATCCGGGTGGCCGATCGTGCGGCCGAGAACGCTGGGGTCGATTACGTGCGGGCGGTCGCCGGTTCCGCCGTCCACATTGCCATATCCCGGTGCATCGGACCCGGAACTTACGCTAAACGGCGTTCCCGACTTGAGCAGGACTACACCGGAAACAGACCAGTCGCCGAACACCGCGCCCGGCCAACCGCCCCGGCCGATGCTCGGGAGATCGTAGCCGCCGCGCGCCAGGAAGGCATGCGGCTGGTCAAAGCGGCTGAGGCCTTTGAGGTCGCGGTGGACCTCGTACTCATGCTGGCTCCCTCCGCGGAAACTGTCGTTGTCCTGCGCCGTGTCGGTGTAACTGGCGCCGAGGTCGATCGCCTTGCTGAACCAGTAGGAGAACTCGCCGCTCCAACCCTTCCAACGGCTGATCGCCGTCATCTTGGCGGCATCGAAATACCCGCGGGAGCCGTTCACCACGCGGCGTATGTCCGTGTAGCGTTGGTCGGCCCGGCGTTGGTCGATCGTGCCTGTTTCGAGCGCAATGCCCGGCACGGGATGGGCACGGTTCAGATACCAGTGGTGGAGCAGTTTCACGGAACGGCTGCCGACGTAGCCCGCCTGCAACCGGACGGAGTCAAACGGCGCAAGTTCCCACGTGAAGTTGTAGAGGTGGGCGTACGGCGTGGCCAGATCCGGCGCGAAGTCGTACCATACGCTTCGCGTGCCGGTGAGGAGCGTGTCGCCGATGCCGGCCAGCGGATTCAGCAGGTCCGGGTCCTGGATCACCAACTTATAGTTCAGCGGCGCGTTGAAACGGATCTGCTGCGCGGTGACGGCGAAAACTTCGCCGTAGTGCAGCCCGTAGGCCGCGCGCAACACGCCCCACCGGTCGTTCAGGCGCAGCGCCAGGGCGCCGCTGGGGCCGGCATTGTTGAAGTCGCCCCCGTAAGGGAACTCGTTCAGGCCGTTCGCCTCCACCGGCTTCGACTGGCCTTCCCAGCGCAGGCCAAGCGTCACTGTCAGCCGGGAGCTGAGCTGCCACGCGTCGCCGGCGTAGGCCGACAGATAGGAGAGGCGGAAACCGCGGTGAATGTGCCCCGCCCCAAGGAAGTAGCGGCTTGGGCGCCCGAGACGCAGGTTGGTGATCGCATCGGCGCCATAGTTGTTGTTGAACGAGAAGAACTGGAGATGGGCGTCGGACTGGATGCCATTGAGCTGCCGCCGGACTCCGCCGAAGCCGGCGAAGGCCTGGTGGCGGCCCCGCGTCATCGAGAGTCTGCCCGCCCATTCATAGTCGTTTTGCGCGCGGTCGACAGGGATCGCGTTCCCCGGCCCGGCCGTGTCGATCACACCACCGGCCGTCACCTGCATGCCGAGGTAATCGTCCTCGGGCGTAAGCTGTGAACCAACGCGCTGAAAGCCGAGAGTGAACTCGCTCACCGTCCGCGGCGACCAGGCGCGCACCCAGGTAGTCCGCGCCAGGTGGGAGAGGGTTCGGGTATCCGGGTTCTGCCCTTTGACGAACTGGAACGCTCGCACCTTCTGCGACAGATACTCGTAGCGAAGGAACAACCGGTCGAGCTCGCTCAGCCGCCGGTCGATGCGGCCGCTCAGGATGTTGTTATCGATTTGCTGGGGCGCGTTCGTGTTCAACATGCGGGGAGCGATATCCGTCCGGTTCGGCCGTTCCTCCGGATAGGCCGAGAGCATCCGCACGACCACCTTCGTCACCTCCGGGTCCGTGCTGAGCGGGATGCGCTCCTCGGGAAGCGGGATGAGAACGTTGCCGTTCACCTGTCCCCGGATCCGGGTCTGTCCGCCGGTCAGAGTAAGGTCGGTCCCGTTCCCAGCCGGAGTGGTGAAATTGAACCCATAGTCGTGCTCGCGCGCCGGCTTCACCTCCGCCACCTGAAAGAACGAGCGGGCGGTCAAGGCGCTGTTCAAGTGACTATAGAAGAACTGGCCGTGCGGCTGGCGTGGGCCTGCCGTCCCCGGGGCGAGATGAACCGGTATCCCTGGGGCGTTGCCGAACTCCGAGCCGAAATACTTCCGGTCCGCTTTGAATTCGCCGGCCAGTGTGGCCGTCGTTCCCAGCCGCAGATTCAGCTCCTTGATGGCGTTGTTATCGATGAGATCGAACTGAACATTCTCGTTCCGCCGGCTTTCGCCGGCATCGGTATCCGTTTGGCCCAGCAAATTGAGCTGCGCCCGGCGGTCCGGTTCTCCTGCTTCGCCGGCCGCCGGGTCTTCGTTTGTCCTGGCGGTGGATTCCGGCGGCCGATCGGAGGCGGCTTGGGACGGATGCGGCTTGTCCGCCAACAGAAGGAACGGGGCAAGGGCAAACAGGGGTGCGAGGCGTGCCAGGGCCGGGACCACCGCTAAGTATAGTCCTTGCCTGAGCCGCTGTGCTGATCCAAGTACACGCGGACGTGTCGAGGCCCCCCTGCGCGACAGGCCCCCGGTCCCCCGCCGCCCATGGCCCGCGGCACGAGAACGAGTGCTGACCGCCGCCCACTCTCTCCAGGGAACATGTGTGAATGTTCACTTTTGTCAATGACGTGCGGCCTCTGCGCCGGAGGCGCGCAGCCGCGCGGTTAGCGCTCTCCAGGGAACATTTGTGAATGCTCACTTTTATCAATGACGTGCGGCCTCTGCGCCGAAGGCGCCGAGGCGCGCGGTTAGCGCTCAAAGTTCCTCCCCCGGCTATCATAGAAGGAGAGGCCCGCGCGTCTCATGTCGAAAGTGCTGATGGTGTGCTCGGAGGCGACGCCGTTCGCCAAGACCGGCGGGCTCGCCGATGTTCTCGGTGCGCTGCCCCCGGCGTTGGTCGCCCAGGGGCACGACGTCGCGGTTGTTCTTCCGCGCTACCGGCGCATTCCCCTTGCGGCGGCGCAGCGCGTGGCCGAGAACCTGTCTGTCTGGTTCGGTCCGGATCAGTACCGCACCGAGATCTACGTCTCGGTCGAGCGCGGAGTCCCGTACTTCCTGATCGATTGTCCGCCGCTCTACGACCGCGACGGTCTCTATGGTGAAAACAGCGAGGATTACCCGGATAATGCAGTCCGGTTCGCCGTCTTATGCCGCTCGGCGTTGGACGTGATCCGCTATCTGTACCGCCCCGAAATCGTGCATGGCCACGACTGGCAAGCCGCGCTGGTCACGGCCTATCTCCGCTACCCGTTCGCCAACGATCCGGCCTTTCTCGGGATGAGCACCATTCTGACGATCCACAACCTCGGGTATCAGGGCAGGTTCCGGCGCGACGTCCTTCCGCGCATCGGTCTCGATGACGCTCTCTACACCGCCGGGGTCATGGAAATGGACGGTGACGTGAACTTCCTCAAGACGGGGATTCAACTGGCGGACGCGCTCACCACGGTGAGCCCGACGTACGCCCGCGAGATCCAGACGCCGGAGTATGGGTTCCGCCTCGATGCGCTGTTGCGCGAGCGCTGCTCCGTTCTGTCGGGCATCATGAATGGAGCCGACTACGAGCACTGGGATCCAGCCAGCGACCCCCACATCGCCCGCCGCTACTCACCCGCCGACCTCTCTGGAAAAAGCGACTGCAAAGCCGACCTATTGCGCACCTTCGGCCTTCCGGCTGACGATCTGACCCGCCCGCTCATCGGCATCGTGTCCCGGTTCGACCGGCAGAAGGGCTTTGACTTAATTGAGGGAATCGCCGAAGATCTCGTTGCCGCGGGTGCTCTGCTGGTGGCCCTCGGTACCGGAGAGCCGCACTATGAGCAACTGTTCCAGCGGCTGGCCGCCGATCACCCCGCGTCAATCGCCGTCCGCATCGCCTACGATGAATCTCTGGCCCACCAGATTGAAGCGGGCGCCGATATGTTTCTCATGCCAAGCCACTACGAGCCTTCCGGGCTCAACCAGCTTTACAGCCTGCGCTACGGTACCGTGCCGATCGCTCGCGCCACC
The DNA here is from genome assembly GCA_964425895.1 of uncultured Solibacteraceae bacterium. GTDB lineage: Bacteria > Acidobacteriota > Terriglobia > Bryobacterales > Bryobacteraceae > CAYRPT01. Next base: position 4,990 of record CAYRPT010000267.1, read on the forward strand.
GGCGGACTGGAAGACTCCATCGACGCCGCTACCGGTTTCAAGTTCTCCGGCTCCCGCCCCGAAGATCTCATCGAGACCGTCCGGGAAGCGCTCGCCGTCTGGAACGACCCGCCGCGCTGGCGCCAGATGATGCTGGCCGGCATGGCGAAGGATTTCTCGTGGAAATCCTCCGCCGCACAGTATTCGATGCTGTACCACCGCCTGACCGCCACCACTCCGGAGACGGCCGCAGCCCACGCGTGAGCGGCGCCCTTCGCCTACGCCGCCGCGGCAGGCGGCCCCGCGGCTGCGGATTCGGAGCTCTCCGGCGGGCTCTCGGGAATCGAAGCTTCTTCCCCCGGCCCCATCAGCACAGCGAGCCAGCGTGTTGACGGTTCGCTGTCCAGCACGATTCGCAAGGCCATGGTGAGCGGCACAGCCAGAAACATGCCTGCCGTGCCCAGTATGCCGCCCCAGGCGAGCAGCGACAAAAAGACCACCAACGTCGAGAGACCCATGCTCCGGCCCATGAGCTTCGGCTCCAGGACGTTGCCAAACACGAAGTTCACCACCAGATAGCCGGCCGTGACCAGGGCGGCTTTCGTAACACCGAACTGGATCAGGGCTAGCAGAATCGGCGGAACCGCGGCGATCACCGAGCCGGCGTGGACCTTGAGCGAGTCGGGGCTGCAGGCGGCGCTGGCCGGCATCCTGCGCGAACCGTCGGTCTGCGCGGTCGAGGTGCTGGACCTGCAGCCGGTGGGTGTCGAGCAGCCGCTGCGCAGCGACCGCTGCGGCCCGGCGCACCCGACGGAGATGCGCGAGGCCGCGGTGCGCTATGAAGGGCGGGTGATCGCGCGGCTGCGCATCCGTTTCGACGACCGCGAACTCGACCGCCTGCTCGCCGAGCGCCGCAGCGCCACGCTGTGGCTGGTGTTGCTGCAGGTGCTGGTGGGCGGCGCGGTGATCGCCGGCCTGATCGCGGTGCGTCTGCTGCGCCCGATCGAGGCGCTCAAGCGCCAGGCCGACGCCCTGGCGCGGCGCAGCGACGAGCCGCCGCCGGACTGGTCGGCCGACGACGAACTGGGGCAGCTCGGCCGCCACCTGACCAGCGTGCATGCGCAG
>CAYRPT010000268.1:0-6089 GCA_964425895.1 uncultured Solibacteraceae bacterium
GATGAAAGCAACCTGGGTGGCCCGAATTCCGAAGGCAATCAAAAAGATGAGGATGGACATCCGGCCCGGCGAGCCAAAGATGTTGCTGGCCGCTTCGTGTATGGCGCGCGAGGCTCCAGGATGGGAACTTGTTGCACCCATGAGCGATCTCCGGGGCATCAGCCGCTCTCATGCTACTGCCGGCGAGGGCCGCGAGGCAAAAGGGAGGAACCGCCAGGGCGTGAGCGCCGCGTGGCTGAACCCGACCGGCGGCAAAGCAAGAGTTGCCGTGTTCGCCGTAGGCGTGCAAGGCATCATTCGGTCCGGATAGCCGCCGAACCGCCCGGTATGCGGACGGAGGGCATTTGTCGGAATCTATGGCTCGGCAACCGGGGAACCGCCCGACTCTTCAATGATTTCGAGAACCTGTTTAACGATCTTCGGATGGAGGACCGCGCCGCTGTGGAATGGGACCGTAACCTTCAACGGGCCGTGTCCGTAGATCCGGTGGCTGCCCTTCGACCGAAGATGCGTGAACCCGGCGCGGAGGAGCGCGCGCTCCGCGTCGGGAGCTGTCCAGCGCGGCAGCTTAGGCATTCACCTCGACCGCCGTTGTGAGGATCTCACGGCTGAGAAGCGAGCCTCGCTCCTCCTCGGGTACTGTCTCCAGGTAGAGCTCGATGGCCTCTTTGATGTTTGCGATCGCTTCTTCCAGGCTGACGCCTTGCGATTGGCAGCCCTTCAACTCCGGGCACCACGCGTAGAAGCCATGCTCGTCCTTCTCAATCACCACACTTGCCTTGCGGGCCATGGTTCCAGTGTAGCCTGCGGCACATCCGAGATGATGCGGCGTTCGTCGGGAGTTATGTTGGCTTCGATCCGGAAAAATAGAACGAGCGCGGCGGTCCCAAATGAGATGCGCCTCCGCCACTTCGCCCTTGCCGGAATCTGCGCCGGGGCTCGTCGCTGGCCCCGCCATCACCTGGCGCGGCACCGCGTCACTTCGCGCTGACCTCCTCCCAACGGCCCGATTCCGCCGCCCGGAAGACCGCCTCGATCACCACCATGTTCAGCAAGGCGTCCTCGAGGGGAACAGGGACCTCCCGGTCTTCCAGAACCGCGCGGGAAAAGGCATCCACCTCGATTGTGTATTGGTCGCAGACCGGGAACTCTTCACGGCGCACGCCCGCGCCGGAGGGATCCCCGGTTTGATCGGCCAACAGGAGCGCCGGGCGGTCATTGGGCGCGTTGAACGGGATCGCGATCTCGATCCTCCCCCTCGTGCCAATGGCGTGGATGCGCTGGTAGCCGCTCAACTGCGTGCTGACCGTCCAGATCGACTGGCCGGACGGGAAATCGAGGATAGCGGACGTGAGCCGGTCCACACCCGTCCCGGGGTCGCGCTCCATGACGGCCGCCACGCGCCGCGGCTCCTCGCCGAACAAGAATCGCGAGCCGTTGATCGGGTAGCACCCGATGTCGTAGAGGGCGCCGCCGCCGGCCTCGGGAATGTTGCGGATGTTCGCGGGGTCCCGGTTGTAGAAACTGAAGAAACCGGTGATGGCGCGGAGCTCGCCGATGGCGTCCGATTGGGCCAGTTCGCGGGCGCGAAGCCATTGGGGATGGGTGCGGATCATGAACGCCTCGCCGGCCTTCACGCCCCGGCGGTCCCGCGCGGCCATCATCTTCCGGACTTCCCCGGTGTTCAGGGCCACCGGTTTCTCGCACAGGACGTGCTTGCCCGCTTCCGCCGCCTTGATGGTCCACTCACAGTGGAGATGGTTGGGCAGCGGGTTGTAGATGACGTCGATCTCCGAGTCGGCCAACAGCTCCTCGTAAGTTCCGTAGGCCTTCGGAATCCCGAGTTCGCTTGCCGCCTGCCGCGCGGCGTCCGGACGGCGGGATGCGATCCCGGTCATCTCGGCCAGCTCACATCCGCGGAACGCCGGAATGAATTTCTTCCTGGCAAAACCGGACGTGCTCAAACAGCCCCAACGGAGTTTTCGAGACATAAGCACAGTATTGAGGCTCGCGAAGCAGATTGACAAATGCCGGCGGCCGCGGTGGGGCGTGAGGCAGCTCGCCCGGGCTCGCAGGCGGGCCGTCGCGCCCGAAGCGGATTGTTTCCGACGGCAGTCCCGCCGGCGCTGCCCGCCGGGCGGCGCGCTCCACAGAGCCAAACGTTGTGTCACGCAGGAATGCGAGCCTCGGCAGTCAGGTTAGGAGACAGAGGGGACGAGGCCCAAGTTGGCGCAAGTTACGCGGAGTTGCGGCTTCCGGAGGCGATCCTCTACACTTGAAGCTTGCCGGCGGCCGCGCGGAGGGGACCTCGCGGCGCCCACCTCCCCGGGATGCGATGCCGTCTTCGCGCTCTCACGCGGGCGGTGAGAATCGGGACGCGCACTCGAGAACGGAGGAACCCCTGGAGAATAACCGACCATGAGAACGCTGTTGCTCGGCCTGGATGGCGCCACCTTCACGGTCCTCGATCCGCTCATGGATCAGGGTGTGATGCCATTCCTCAAGGAGTTCCTCGCCGCGGGCGCCCGGGCCGGCCTGCGCACCATCGTCCCCGCGCTCACTCCGCCCGCCTGGACCTCCATGGTGACCGGCCGCAAGCCCGGCCGCCACGGAGTCTTCGATTTCTTCCGGCCCGAGGCGGCCGGCAGCCGCCACATCCGTTTCTTCGCCTCCACCGACGTCGGCTGCGACACCATCTGGACGCTGGCCTCGAGGAGCGGCCGCCGGGTCACGTCGCTCAACTTCCCCGCCATGTTTCCGCCGCCGAAGATCTCCGGCTACGTCGTTCCCGGATGGGTTCCCTGGCGGCAGTTGCGCCTGGCCTGCTGGCCGGAGGACCTCGTGGAGCGGCTGAAGGGCAACGTGCCCGAGTTCAACCAGCGGGAACTGGCCATGGACATCAAGCTGGAAGGCAAGGCGACCGAGGGCGTGGCCGCCAACGACGAGTACCTCCCCTGGATCGATCTCCACATCCGGCGGGAGCGGAACTGGTTCGACATCTTCCGCTATCTGCACCAGGCGGATCCCGCGGACCTCACGGGAATCCTGTTCGACGGCGTCGATAAGCTCCAGCATCTCTGCTGGCGCTTTCTCCGGCCGGAGGACGCCCGGCCGCTCCGCTACCGGTGGGAGCTCGCCGTCCGCGAGCACTGTCTGGAATACTTCCGGCAGCTCGATCACCTGATTCGGGGCATCTGCGAGCTCGCCGGGCCCGAAACAACCGTCATCATCGCCTCCGATCACGGCTTCGGCCCCACCTGGGAAGTGTTCTATCTGAACGCCTGGCTCGCCAGAAAGGGTTACCTGGCGTGGGCCGGGGACGGCGGCGCCGCCGCGGGCGACGAGCAGGCCACGCTCGGCGTGAACCAGGTGGCCCGTCACACCTATCTGCTCGATTGGACGAAGACGACGGCCTACGCGACCACCCCCACGAGCAACGGGCTCCACATCGCCGTCAACCGCAGCGGAAACGAGCCCGGCATTCCGCCGGAGCAATACGAAGGCTTGCGCGAACGCCTCATTCGGGATCTGGAGCAGGTGAAGGACCCCAAGACCGGCGAGCGCGTTGTCCGTGAGATCTACACGCGAGAGCAGATCTTCCCCGGACCACACATGGACATCGGACCGGACCTCACCCTCGTGTTGCGCGATCACGGCTTGATCTCGATTCTTCCGTCGCGGAAGATCGTCGGCAAGCGCAAGTCGGTGGCCGGAGCGCACCGGCCGGTCGGCGTGCTGGGTGTCCGGGGACCGGGAATCCGGGCCGGGCTGCGGCTCGAAGAGTTGTCGATCCTCGATGTCGCCCCGCTGGCCCTGCGCGCCATGGGGCTCGCCGCGCCCGCCGGCGTCGAAGGACAGGTGCCCGCCGGGCTCTACGAGGAATCCTGGCTGCGCGGCCACCCGATCGCGGCGGCGGCGCCCGCAGCGCCGGAAGCCGCCCCAACCGAGATCCAGGCCGCCGCCATGTCGGCCGAAGACGAGGCCGAGGTGCTGGCGCGAATGCGCGAGCTGGGTTACATCGAGTAGCCGCGCGCGCCCGCGTGGGCGCGCCGCGAGCTCAAACGTCCCACTTCCGGTTCCATTCGACGCGCCGCTGCTGCCGGTACGCTTCCAGACCGAGATAGCAAGCCATCGCCGAATAGTAGCCTTCCTCCTCGTTGGCGACCGGCCGCTCCCGCGTCCGCACGCAGTCCAGCCAGTTCCGGACCAGCCACTCCGCGCTCGACGGGTCGCCGGGGCCCTGGGACGCGGGCTCCTTGCTGTTCTGCGGATTCGGCGCGTAGCCCCAGCCGAATTCCCGCGTGTAGCGCTGCACTCGCAGCACGCCGCCGGTCCCCCGCAGCTCGATGCCGGCTGAGGAGCCGGGCATGCCGCACGTCATGATTTCGGCCTCGAAGGTGACGTTGAGCCCCTGCGGGTATTCGAGGATCAGGTTGATCACGTCGGGCGTGTCGCGATCCGCGAAATGATAGATTCCGCCCCCGGCCACCGCCGCTTTGGGCTGATGCAATCCGGCGAACTGGTGCGCCGAATCGATGACGTGGATGCCGATTCCCATGATCATGCCGCCGTCGTAGTGCAGCCACTTGTAGGGGGAGAAGTAGATGTCGGGATTCCAGGGAACTCTTGGGCCGGGACCGGTCCACCGCTTCCAGTCGAGGCCATCCGGCTGGCGCTCCATGCCCGCCGGCGCTTTCTGCACGTAGCCCCGGTTGGAGTTGTACCAGGTGCGGATGAGACCCACCTTGCCCACCGCGCCGCTTTCGGCATAGGTCCGCCGGGCGTGCTGCCAGTGCGGTACGGCGCGCGCCTGCATGCCGACCTGGCAGATCCGCTTGTTCCGGCGGACGGCTTCGACCAGCGCCTGCCCGTCCTTGGGCGTGTGCACCATCGGCTTCTCAACGTAGATGTCCTTGCCGGCGTTGCAGGCATCCACGCCGACGGGCCCGTGCCAGTGGTCGGGCGTCGCAATCACGACGGCGTCGATCTCTTTGTGCTCAAGCACACGCTCGTGCTCGTTGTAGGTCTTTACCGCGCCTCCGGCGATGGTGGCCGCCTCGTCGCGCCGCGCGCTGTAGACGTCGCACACCGCCACCCATTCGACGGCGCCGGTCTTGTTGAGCTCCTTCATCAAGTACTGGCCGCGCGGTCCGGTTCCGATGGCGCCCATTCGAATGCGATCGTTGGCGCCGGCGGCGCGCCGCGCGCCCGCCGCGGTGGCCGCACCCATGGCTACAAATGTTCTCCGGGAGGTTCTCATGGCGTGTCCGATCATATTCCCTTCCCGGGCGCGGGCGCAACGGGTCATGGCTCACCCGGCCGGTGTTGTGCTGCAATAGCCACGAATCGCGGATTTCAAGCCATGGCAAACAACACCCGACGAAGTTTCCTGAAATTCGCCGCCGGCGCCGCGCCCGCGCTCCGCGCCCGGCCCGCCCGGCGCAATCTCATCTTCATCCTCGTCGACGACCACCGCTGGGACATGATGAGCGCCGCGGGCCACCCTTGGCTGCGGACGCCGCACATCGACCGCCTGGCGAATTCCGGCGTGCTGTTTCGCAACGCCTTCGTCACCACCTCGCTCTGCTCCCCCAGCCGGGCCTCCATCCTCACGGGGCAGTACATGCATGCGCACGGCGTGCGCGACAACTTCACGCCGCTCGAACCCGGCCTGCCCACGTTCCCACGGCTGCTCCAGCAGGCCGGCTATCGTACCGCCTTCCTCGGCAAGTGGCACATGGGCGGCGACAGCGACGAGCGGAGGCCGGGCTTCGATGATTGGGTCTCGTTCCGGGGGCAGGGCGAGTACTTCGATCCCGTGATCAACTTCAACGGCGACCGCCGCAAGACCACCGGCTATGTCACCGATGTGCTCACCCGGGAGGCTCTCCGTTTCCTCCGCGCTGATTCCCGGCCGTTCTGTCTCTACCTCTCCCACAAAGCGGTGCATCACCAGTTCCACCCGGCTCCCCGGCACCGGGAGCTCTACGCCGGCCGGACGGCACCCCGGCCGAAATCGATGCCGTACCGGGAGGAGTTCTACGAGCAGTTGCCCGAGTGGGTGAGAAAGCGGCGCTACTCGCGGCACG
>CAYRPT010000269.1:0-6085 GCA_964425895.1 uncultured Solibacteraceae bacterium
CCGGCGACGGCTGGTACGCCGGTCTGCGCTGGCCGAACCAGGTGCTGCCGCTCGTTCGCCGCGGCGATCAACGCCCGGTAGAAGGTCGCAATGCCCCCCGAGGTAGCGTGCCAGGCGTTGGTGAAGTGGAGGGTTTTCATGAGAAGCAGCATAAACAACGCCTGTTCCAGTTCGGTGAACGCCGCATGACACTCGCGGCCCAGTCCGCATCCGGAGGCGGCTTTTCGCCCGCTCCCATGCCGGCTTTCCGACCTCGGCGAGCGGTCGCGGCCAGACCCGCCCCGATGAAACAGAACAAACCAGGAATGTTTCATCGGGATCTCACGCGGCGGCAACGGTCCTGTAAAGGTTGGTGGACAAAGCTGGAGATGGCAGGGGGGGAATCTCTACCCCGGGAGGAAACGCTTGCATCGTTCTCAGGTTCGCACCCATTGGCGGCACGGCTCGGTCATCCGGAGATTCCGCTCGGCGGTGTCGCTTCACAGCCACACGCTCTACTCGCGGGAACTGCTCGAGGTGATCCCGCGGGTGCTCCGCAAGGTCACGTTTCAGACGGGTGCGCCGGCAGCCGGACAGCGCCGCGGCCCGGAGATCGACGTGTCGCGGCTCTGGTGGACACCGCCGCTCGGTCCGCGTCAGGCCTGGCTGCTCGAGCGGCGGCAGATTGAGGCCGGTCTCGACTGCCAGGCGTTCATCTCGCTCACCGACCACGACAGCATCGAGGCGCCCCTGATGCTTCGCGTCCTCGAGGACAGCCGCGAGGCGCCTATCTCGGTCGAGTGGACGATCCCCTTCGGCGAGACCTTTTTTCACCTGGGCGTCCACAACATGGCGCCGTGCTCCGCACGGAGCCTGTTCGCAGAGATGGGGCTCTACACAAAGCGGCCGAGCCCCCAGCGGTTGAAGGAACTTCTGGCTGGTCTTCACGGAGATCCCGCCGTTCTCATTGTCCTCAACCACCCGCTTTGGGACGAGAAGGGGATCGGACGGGACCGTCACCGGCAGACGGCCGAACGGCTGCTCCACGAGCATCGCGGCTTCATCCACGCGCTTGAATTGAACGGCTTCCGCCGGCAACGGGAGAACCTGCTGGTGGAGGAGATGGCGGCGGCATGGCGGCTGCCCGTCGTGTCCGGAGGCGACCGGCACGGCCGGGAGCCCAACGCCAACGTCAACCTTACCAACGCCGGCAGCTTCGAGGAGTTCGTGGACGAGGTCCGGAACGGCGGCTACAGCGATGTTCTATGGATGTCTCAGTGCCGCGAGGATCTGGCGCTGCGATTCCTGCGCGCCGTATGTGACGTTGTGCGGGACGATCCGCAGCACGGCTTGGGGTGGAGCCGTTGGAACGACCGGGTGTTCTACCGCTGCGATGACGGTGTGGCCAGGCCGCTCTCGGCCATCTGGGGCGACCGCGGAGCGCCACCCGTGCTCGGCCGCCTGGTGGGTTTGGTTCACCTGCTCGACCGCTGCTTGACACACCCGCGGCTCCGCGCGGCGCTGCGGCCCGCCTCGCCCGGCGAGGAAGAGGCGGGGCTATAGCCGGCTCGGGGTATCGCGCGTTCTATTGAGGCTCGCCGCCGGCGGGACTGCCGGCGTGGCTTGGCGGCGCGCTCCACCAGCGAAGCCTCAGCACAGTAACCAGCCAACGCTGAGTCACGCAGAAATGCGAGCCTCAGTAAGCGATCCTCCCTGACGTAAGGGACCGATCGCCCTTCTTCGTCCTCCTGCTCCGCTGTCCCTCAAACCCTTGAAAACGCCCGACGTCAAACCAGTATCATGGAATTCATGGAGGTGGAGTCCAGCCCGCTAAGTTCGCTCCCGCTGGACGCGTTCCGGCGCGACGATGAGTCCGACGACGCAACGTTCTATGCCACGGACCGCTTTGTCGCCCACCTGGATTCCCAGGCGCTCCAGACGATCGAGACTCTGATCGCCGGGCTGGTGGACGAGCGCGCGCCGGTCATCCTGGACCTTATGGCGAGCTGGGACTCGCACCTCTCCCCCGGAATCGGGGCGGCGGGCGTGATCGGCCTCGGCCTGAATGAGCGCGAGATGGCGGCGAACCGCCGCTTAACCCAGCGCATCCTCCACGATCTCAACCGGGATCCGAAGCTCCCGTTCGCCGATGATTTGTTCGACGTGGTTCTGTGCAGCGTCTCGGTTGATTACCTCGTCCGGCCGGTGGAAGTTTTCCGGGATGTGGCCCGGGTTCTCAAGCCGGGCGGCTTGTTCCTGGTAATTTTCTCCAACCGCTACTTTCCGTCTAAGGCCGTCAACATCTGGAAGCGGCTCTCGGAAGACGACCGGGTCTCCCTGGTGCGGGACTACTTTCGTGCCGCGCGGGCGTTCGGCGACACGCGCGTGTACGTCCGGCGCGGACAGGCGAGACCACTCGAAGACAAGTACGCCGGCATGGGTCTGCCCGGGGATCCGGTTTACGCGGTGTTCGCGGAGAAGCCGGCCGCGGTTTCCCACGAGCGGTCTGTCCCCGAATCGCAGATCGTGACGCTGCCGAACCCGGAGGAGGTCCGCCGGCGGATGAGCCTGGTCGGGCGGACGCTGCGGTGCCCCTATTGCGAGGCTCCGCTGCTCAAGTGGGAGGTCCCGCAGAACATCTACACCGAGTGGCCGAACGAGTTTTTCTACGTCTGCTTCAATGACTCCTGCCCGTATTATGTGCGCGGATGGGAGTTCATGGCGGCGCAGAAGAACCCGGGTTCCTACCGGTTGATGTACGACCCGCTGAAGGATAGCTGCGGACCAATTCCCGTGTTCGACAAGCAAACCCTACGGGACGGGATTCTGGTCGAAAAAGCCTAGCCGGACACCGGGTGCGTCCTGAGAGCCGTTGAGCGCCGGTAAGGGTCTCTTCCCGGTCATCAGCAACCGACCGCGGCGCGGGTCTCGGCGGAGCGTTGCGCGGCGATGGTGATCTCATTGACGCGGTAGATATCGCCGAGCGACAGCGCCGCCGGCCGGTTGAGATAGACGGCCTCGAGGAAATCCACAAAGACGGATTGTGCTTCGGGCAAGGTCTCGATGCGGCGGGGCGGCCGATTGCCGGCCAGCACTGTAACCCCCGTCGCCGCTTGATATTCGGCCACGCCCTTGGTTCCGGCCAGCCGGAGGCGGTCGTCGCCGTGACTGCCCGCTCCCGGCGGGCGCAGGTAGTCCATGCGCAGCGCGCCCAGTCCGCCGTTGTCCAGCCGAAACAGGCTGGCGGTGACGTTCTCCATATCCCCAAGCTCCGGAAACCCGATATGCGCCGTCCACGAGAGGGCCTCCCGGAACTCCCGCCCCGATGTCCAGCGCATGAGGTCGATCATGTGGATTCCGATCCAGGGAATGGTACCGCCGTAGGTCTCACGGTTGCGCATCCAGGCGGGCCGGTCGCCGGCCTGATAGCTCTTCTGGGACGCGATCTGACAGACCTCTCCGATCTCGCCGCTGTCGACGATCTGCCGGAGCGCCAGGTAGGGTGGGGAGAAACGCATCGGCAGCAACATCGACAACGCGATTCCCGCCGATTCGCGGGCGGCTCGCACCGCGGCCAGCTCCTCCGCCGTCAGCGCCAAGGGTTTTTCCGCGATCACGTGACACCCGCGACGCAGGCAGTCGATGATCACCGCGGCCCGGCCGCCGTTCGGCGTACAGACAGCGACGAGATCCGGCTTCTCCGCGTCGAGCATCCGCGCGTGGTCGGCGTAGCGCGGCATGGAAGCCATGCCGGCACGGCGGCCGAACGCCTCGAGAAGCTGTGGATCTGTCTCGGAAACCGCCGCCAGCTCGACATCCGGCAGGCGCGGAAGCTCACCCAATATCTCACCTGTGTGGCCCACCAGTCCAACCAGGCCGACGCGCACTTTCCGCTGGAGGCGGACGAGAGTCTGGCCCGCGCCGGGCGCCGCCGCGGCTGCGCCAGCCATCAGCGCGCGGCGGGAAATCGAATGCCGCATGAGGCGATTGTGTCACGAAACCGGGCTTGGCGGACGGTGTTTCACGCTACTTTTCGCTGATCACGAAGAAGCCGCGGCACGACTCCCCGGTGGACTGCACCGCGTGGATTCCTTCGGCCGGCCGGCTGAAGTTCATCTTGAGATCGACCACCCGCCCAGGGTAGTTCGGATCGTAGAGCGCCAGCGTGAGGTCCTCAGCGCCGGCGTCCCAGCGATAGCCGATCGCGAGCACCTGGTGATTCTGGCTCGGATCGTCGTCAACACCCTTGGCCCTCACGAGGCCCAGGATGGCTGGTTCGCCGTTGTTGAGGCGCGGACGCAACTTGCGCCGCCACTGCTCTCGCGTCGAGAAGCCAATGTTGTAGCGGCCGCTGAGAAACGGCTTGTCCGGGCGCACCTGCCAGCGCAGAAACCGGCCCCAGATCGTGGGCAGGAGAGTTTCCGTCTGGCACAAGAAGAGCTCGCGGAACAGCGCGGCGCCGGGCGCGGGAGGAACGGCGGCCGGCGGCACGGGCGTTTCCTGGCGGTATCGCCGGAGGGCGGCCAGGCACATGCCCCCGCAAAGACCGAAATGCAACTTGCCCGCGCCGAGTCCAAATTCGGACTTCTCGATGGCGAAATTGTTCACGAAGCGAAAACCGTGCTTCTCCGGCGCGAAGCTGGTGGACATCTGCTCAACGGACATAGGCCCCTCCGGCGGGCGTCACCCGCCTCGGTTCAGCTTACTCCACGGCGGCGCCTATGGGAAGATCTCGTTCAGCTTTCCGGCGAGCCGGATACCGGCCTGGAGAAGGCGGCGCTTGACGGTGGGAACGTGGCGCGCGGCGTAACGGAAGCCGAGCGCCTTCGCCGCGTCGAATTCGTACAGGTAACCGCGGAGGTCCATCGATTCCCGTACCCAGTCGAGGTAGCCGGCCGACTGCCACCGGCGGATCTGCTCTGGAGTGGCGTGGTCGATGAAGGCGGCGAACTCCGTATAGCTGAGATTCTCGAACTCGAACAGGTGGGTGTCCCAGACGGAGTGCAGATTCGTGGATTCCCGGAACCAATGAACCCGGATTTCGTTGCCGCCCCGGTCCTCTTTTCGGCCGACGTGCAGCGGCTGGTGGATGTCGGCGACGAAATGGACGTAGAACTTCAGCGCTTCGATCCTTCGCCCGCGCGTTTCCTTGGGGCTACGTAGAATCCTCTCGCAGCGCTGGAGCGCCGTCACGATGTCCCCGTCGGGGTTCTTCCCGGCGGCCGGATAGGTCTCGCCATCGGCGATGTTCACGTAATGCCAGGGCGTGGTGTGCCGGTACTCGGCTGTGTCGCGGACCTCGTCGGCCCAGGTGCTGACCATAGGCAGCGTCTCGTGACCGAGCAGTTGCCGGACCGCGGCCGCGGCCTTTGGCGTGAGATGATTCGCGGCAATCTGAGCCGCCGTCCGGTGGCCGTTCTGTCCCCATCCGAAGACGGATGGCGACACCAATGTCACCAGCGCCACAGCTTGCCATCGGCTGCTCATCATTCCTGCAGGCTATCAGGATTCCGTTTCCGGCCGGTGACGATGGGTCCGAGGGACCGCAACTGCGGCGCGCTACCGGACCTGCTCCGCCAGCGCGGCCGCGCGCGACGACACGTCGACACCTTCCTTGCGGGTGGTGAAGCCCGACAGGAAGCGGCCTTTCCGTACCACGCACATGGATCCGAGGTAGCGATCCACCCCCTTGACGCTCTCGTCGCCGGCGCCCGCATCGGCGCTATCGCTGAGCCGTGTCCTGAACGCGGCCAGCACCTTGCCTGCGCTCTCGGCCGACTCTTCCGGCACGAGGAACGCCCTGCCGTCGGCGTACTGCGCCACCCAGCCGCGCTTCAACATGCGAAGCCCGAGGACGCTCTGCGGCACGAGGCGCACGGAGTCCGCTTCGAGACCTTCCTTGGGAAACCAACTGAGGGCCTTGGGGAGCTCCCGGCTGCCGGGGACTTTTGGCTCCAGCGCCTTCGCCCAGGACGCGAGATCGGCTGGCATGTCGGCGTTGGCCGCCACCTCAACGTAGTAGTTGCCCTTAACGAACGTGGCCTTGCGAGGCATGACCTGGCCGGCGGCGCCGATGGCCGCCACGTCAAACGAGGGGTGACGGTTT
>CAYRPT010000270.1:0-6078 GCA_964425895.1 uncultured Solibacteraceae bacterium
GGAGTAGCTGCGCACTGTGAGTTGCAGATCCACCTCGGGTCCGATGATGTTGTGCTTGGTGCCGCCGTGGATGGAACCGACCGTCACCACGACGGCGTCCTGGGGATCGGTCTCCCGGCTCGCGATGGTCTGCAGAGCGGTGATCACGTGGGCTGCGATCACCACCGGGTCCCTGGTCCGGTGGGGCCAGGCGCCATGTCCGCCTATGCCGCGGATCTTGATGTCCACCGAGTCCACCGCGGCCAGCGCGTAGCCCGGACGATACCCGATCGAGCCGGCGGGCAGGTCGGCGGCCACGTGGAGGGCGAGCACGAAGTCGGGCCGGGGAAACCTGCTGAACAGCCCCTCGCGCAGCATGGCCCGGGCCCCCTGCCCCAGCTCTTCGGCCGGCTGGCCGATCATCACGAGCGTGCCGCTCCATTCGGCCTTGAACCGGGACAACATCCGCGCCGCGCCCACGAAAGAGGTCATGTGCATGTCATGGCCGCAGGCGTGCATCACGCCAACTTCGCCGGCATCGCGGTTCGCGCGCACCGTGCTGGCGTACGGCAGGCCCGTCTGCTCGACGACCGGGAGAGCGTCGAGGTCGGTCCGGATCATGACCGTCTTGCCAGGGCCGTTCTTGAGCACACCGACGACGCCTGTTCCTCCTACACCGGTGGTGACCTCGAAGCCCGCCGTGCGGAGTTCGTCCGCGATCCGCGCCGCAGTCCGCCGTTCCTCGAGGGAGAGTTCCGGGTTCCGGTGAAGCTCCTTGTACAGAGCCTCGAGCGAACCGAGCTCCGGTTCGAGCACGGCGTCAAGATCGGCGGAAAACGCCGGAATGAGAAGCGCGAGGAAGCCGGCCAACACCGGCGGCGTCATCTTCATTGCACTCCGTTCAGCCCGACGTCATAGGTGTAGACGGCCTGAGTTCCCGTCAGCGTGACGTAGAGCTTTCCTCTATGAAAGCACAGGTTGGAGACTCGCTCTCCTCCCTCGACCGGATAGGTCCGCAGCAGCCGGCCTTCCTGCGACACGACTTCGATGCTTCGCGACGTGTAGTGGGTGATCCAGAGCCGGCCGTGCTCGTCAAAGGCAATGCCGTCGAGGGGATGCGGCAGGAACTGAGCGACGCTCCGCTGGTTGGTCACTTCTCCGTTCGGACCGAAATCAAAGGCCGACAGGCGGGAGATATTGCTCTCGACGTAGAAGAGGCTCTTCTCGTCGGGTGTCAACGCGAGGCCGTTGGGGAAGATGAGCCCTTCGAGCAGCCGCTCGAGTTTGCCCCCGACAGTGTAGCGGTAGAGCGCGCCGATGGGTTGGTCGACGTTCGATCCTTTGGGATCGGTGAAGTAGAGTGTGCCGTCGCGCGCCACGATAACGTCGTTGACACCGTTGAGCGGCTTGCCCTGGAAACTGTCGGCGAGAACCTCGTGGGACTTTCCGTCCGCGGCCACACGCAGGAGACGGCCGCCGTCCTGGTCGGCCACCAGCACGCGGTCCTGGTGGTCCACGCGCAGGCCGTTGGGCGCTCCCTTGTCCAACTCGTACCAGACGCTCAGCGTGCCATCGGGCGCCAGGCGGCCGATGGTGCCGCGCCGCATGTAGTTCGTGAAATAGAAGTTCCCCTGGCTGTCAAAGGTCGGACCTTCGGCGAACGCGACGCCCCCCACGAGGAGCGTATGGCGCCCCAGCGTTTTGGGCAGCTCGGGAGGGCCGGCGGCAAAGGCGGCCGCCGTGAAGCAGGCAGCGAGCAGCAGCGCTTTCATATGGCATGACAGTATATCCCGGCGGCAGGCGAACAGGTCCGTGGCCGGCACGGGCGCGGGCGCGAGGCGGCCCGCCCCTGGGCCGATGAATTCGGTAGACTGGACGCGGGAGGGTAACGTCATGCGGCGGCTGCTCCCTTTGATGCCGCTTCTCCTGCTGCTCGCGCCGCTCGAAGGCGCCCGGGAGAAACGCAAGTGTCCGGAGTTCTGCTTCAGCCTGCCGGGCGGCGAGGAGGTGAACCTCGAACGCTACCGAGGCAAGGTCGTGGTGGTCGAAGTGATGCTCACGACCTGCCCCAGTTGCAAGCGCTGCGCGCAGACCATCGAGACGCTGTACCGGGAACTCGCGGGCCGGGGCCTTCAGCCGGTGGCCGTGGCGGTGAATGACGGGGCCGAGCAACAGATAGCCGCCTACCGGAAAGTGGTTGGGCTCACCTACCCGGTGGGTTACGCGGATCGCATGGCTGTCCTTCGACTCCTGCGGCATCCTGTCCAGGAGCCCGTCTTTGTGCCCCAACTGGTCTTCATCGACCGCGGCGGCATGATCCGGGCCAAGTACGCCGGTACCGACTACTTCTTCCGCGATGAGAAGCCGAACATCCGCAAGCTCGTCGAAGAGCTGCTGAGCGAGCGGTCGCCGGCATCCTCGGCCGGGGGCGCCGCCTCGCGGCCGGGAGTGCTGCTGGCGCGGCTGTAATCGGCGGAGCATGCCATGAATCGGCGACGCTTTCTCGAATCGGGCGCCGGAGGGATCGCCGCTGCGGCGGCCGGCGGGGGACGGATTCGCACGGGAGTACTGGGCATACAGCACAGCCATCTAACCGGCAAAGTGGAGGCAATGCGCGCCAACCCCGCGTACGAGTTGGCCGCGGTGTGCGAGCCGGACCCGGCCACCCGCCGTGCGAAGCAAGGTCTGGAAGCGCTCCGCGGACTCCATTGGGTGTCGATGGAAGACCTCATCGCGGACCCCTCGATCGACCTGATCGTCTTCGAGGGCGAGGTCCGCGACGCCGTGGCTCTTGGCGTTCGAGTTATCGAGGGGGGCAAGCATCTGCACCTCGAAAAACCGCCCACCCACCGCTGGGAGCCGTTTCAAGATCTGGTCGAGCTGGCGAAGCGGCGGGGCCGCCTGATTCAGCTCGGTTACCTCTGGCGTTTTCACGCGGGCTGCGAACGCGCGCTCGAGGCGATGCGTGCCGGCTGGTTGGGCCATGTGTTCATGATCCGCGCCACCATCAATTCGGACCGTGATGCCGCCCAGCGCGAGGTCGAAGCGCGCTACCCCGGGGGCTCCATGTTCGAGCTTGGCGGGCACATGATTGATCGCGTGATCGCGTTCCTCGGGCGGCCCCGGCGTGTCACTTCTTGGCTGCGGCACGACAGCGCGGCCGCCGATACCCTTAAGGACAACACTCTGGCTGTTTTCGAATATGAACAGGCGCTGGCGGTCGTGGCGAGTGCCGCCATGATGGGCGGCGCCGTACCGCACCGCTCTCTCGAAGTCATCGGCGCCCACGGCACCTTCCTCATTCAGCCGATGGAACCGGCGGCGGTAATCACGGTCTACCTCCGCGAGGCTCACGGGCCGTATCGGGAAGGGTGGCAGGAGATCGCACTCCCCGAGCAGCCGCGCTACGTCGACGACTTCCGGGAGTTGGCGGCGGCCATTCAGGAGAGCCGCCCGCTACGGTACTCCTACGAGCACGAGCTACTCCTCCACGAAACGCTGCTCCGCGCCTCCGGACAGCTTCCCCCGGCCTAGTCTAGGACCCCGTGGTAGAAGTCTCGAAGTCGATCCGGCCGAACGGCAAATCAAGAGCTTACAGGCATTCTGAAAAGCCGGTACCGGCTTCTGCCACGGGCCGCTAGCCGAAGCCGCCTGAATCCGGCGGGAGTTGGTCACTCTTCGGGCAGGCTGCCGAGGAGACGATCGAGATGGCCCGCGCCAAGCGGCTTGGATAACACGCGAATCCGCACGGCCCCCACCGCCGCGGGCGGCTCGGCGGCGGCGTTGTCCGCCAGAACGACAATCGTCCGAACCCTCCGGGTCATGCGCTCGATCCAGTCGCGCGCGCCCGGGGCGTCGCCCATGGCGGAGCAGAAAAGCGCGTCGAACACGAACCGTTCGGCCAGATCGGCGCCTTCCTGGGGGCTGGCAACCGGGACGACCCGGTGGCCGCGCCGCGCCAGCGCCTCCGTCAGCCAGCGCCGATCCTGAGCGTCGGGCTCCACCACCAGGGCGGTAATGGGCGAAGCCGCCATCACGTTTTCCTCGGGCTCTCCCTCCGGCGGCTCACCGGCCGCCGGCAGCTCGATCTCCGTCAGCGCCTCGCGTCCGCCGCTGGTGAAACGCCGCAGCCGCCCGCCGTGGGCTTCGATGATGGACCGGGCGAAAGCCAGGCTTTTGGCATCCGCCGCGTACTCCTCCGCTTCGGCCGGCGTGGGGTGGCCGATACGGAGCGTCACCCGGGCTCCAACGCGGCCGAGCGTCACCGTCAGACGCCCCTCAACTCCCGGCCCACCAGCCGGGGCCGCGCTCGGCATAAGAGTGTCGAGAGCCTCGCGGAGCTGCAACTCAGACCCGCTCACGGCGGCCTCACCGGAACTAAGATCGGCGCCGACCGCGAAGCCCGCGTCCTCCCAGGCGGCTCGCCGGGCCTCGACCAAACGCGTCACCAACTCCTGAAGATCGACGGTCCGATCGCTCCCGGCGTCCGCCGCGCCGCCGGTCCCGAGCCGCTCCGCCAGTTCGAGGCAGCGGCGAGCCTCGGCGGCCACGTTCTCCATCTCGACGGATCCGGCCGCACCGCCCGGGGATGCCGCCCGCTCGGCCCGGTCAACCAATCGGCGCAAAGGCTCCTCGATCTGCGCCAACGCGCTGGCCAGCAACCGCCCGGCGGCGGCCATCCGCTCACCCCGCGCGAGCTGCTCGCGAACCGCCTGTTGTTCGAGGCGATCGAGCACGAACCCGATGTGGCGCGCCACGTGCCGGGCCGCCGCCTGCTGGTCTTCGCTAAACTTTCCGCGGCCTTCCGTGTAGAAAATGGCCAGCACCCCGGCGGCCCGATCCTGGGCGTCCACCGGTACGAGCAAGGCGGATCGCCCCGGGAGGCGTTCCCCCACCGCACGGACGTCGGCCACGGCGACGGGTCGGCCGGTTCGGTAACACTGCGTCAGAGGATGGTCGCTCTCGGGCGTGACCGGAACTGCTTCGCCGCCGTGATCTGCGGATGCAAGACGGCCCGTCTCGCGCTCGTACAGGTACAGTTGAAATGCCGCTACCGTCGGCTGATTGGACAAGCGACCTTGCAGGCGGCTTGCCAGATCCGCCGTCGAGCGCGCGCCAAGCAGACCCTCGGTGAGCGCGTACAGCGCCCGCACGCCGGCGCGATGCTCCTCCAACCGGTGCTCCCGAATCCGCCACAACAACACGCCAACGATGGCGCAGATCACCACCGCCATCCCGGTCTCCGGCTCCCACAGCAAAAGGGCCGGGCCGGCCGGGATCCACGCCGGCGCGATCATCGGTGAAAGCATTGAAGCGAGTCCTGTCAAACCTCCGGCGCGCAATGGCCCAACCACGGTGGCAGCCTGGCGTCCAGAAAATCAGCAATCACCAGGTCGCATCCGCTCAGGCGGGGGGTGGTTGTGGTGACACCGACAACCCGCGCTCCGGCCGCCCGCGCCGCCGCCACGCCGGTCATCGAATCCTCGAAAACGATGCAGTTCCGCGCATCCCGTCCGAGCAGCGCCGCCACCCGCAGGTAGATTTCCGGGTCGGGCTTCGGCCGCTCCACTTCATCACCCGCGACCACGGCTTGGAAGCAGTTTCGCAGTCCGGCGCCGTCCAGAACGAAGGCGGCATTTTCCGGCTCCGCGTTCGTCGCCAGTCCTAGCACCGCGCCTGCCAGGCAACCGAGGAAATCCACCACACCGGGCACAAGCTGGCTTCGCAGCCGGGGACCCATGAGGCGGCGATAGATCTCCTCCTTCCGGGCCCCGTGCCGCGCGACGTCGGCTTCCGGCAGGCCGTCCCCGAAGAAGATGCGCACAATGTCGGCATTGTGCTTTCCCAGCATCGAAACCTCGATCGAATGGAGATCGCACTCCATGCCATGGAGTCGAAGGTAGGTTTGCCAGGCTTCGTTGTGCACCGGAGTTGAGTGAATCAGAACCCCATCCATGTCGAACACGAGGGCTAGATCCGGGTGGATCGGGATACCGTCACGCACCTGACGGGATGATAGCACAGGGCACTCCACCGGCCGGTCGGCAGTCTTATCTCATACAAGATGAGCCTGAAGGAGGGGATGGATTCTCACACAAG
>CAYRPT010000271.1:0-6052 GCA_964425895.1 uncultured Solibacteraceae bacterium
TAGCACGCGCTTGGCGTCGCCGACGATGGGGAGGTCGGCGGCGCGGTTCTTGCCGATCTCGGCGGGATCGATGTCGATGTGGATCACCTTGGCGTGGGGGGCGAAGGCCGACAGCCGGCCGGTAACGCGGTCGTCGAAGCGCACGCCCACGGCGAAGAGGAGATCCGCGTTATACATACCCATGTTGGCGGCGTAGCTGCCGTGCATGCCGGGCATGCTGATGAAGTTGCGATGGGACGAAGGAAGTCCGCCGAGACCCATCAGCGTGCAGACGGCAGGCAGGTCCGCGATCTCGACCACCTGGCGGAGCTCGTCCGAGGCTCCCGAGGCGATGACGCCTCCGCCGGCGTAAACGAAGGGGCGCCGCGCTTCCCAGATCATCTGAGCCGCCCGCCGGATCTGTCCGGCGTGTCCCTCCGAATAGACCTTGTATCCGGGCAGGTGGATTTCGCAGACGGGGACGTAGTGCGTCTGTTCCTGAAAAACATCCTTGGGAATGTCCACCAGGACCGGTCCGGGGCGGCCGGTGGAAGCCAGGTAGAAGGCCTCGTGGATGATCCGGGGTAGGTCAGCGGTCGATTTGACGAGATAGTTGTGCTTCGTGCAAGGACGCGTGATGCCGAACGTGTCAGCTTCCTGGAAGGCATCGCTGCCGATGAGCTTGGTGGGAACCTGGCCGGTGATGGCGACCACGGGGATCGAATCCATCATGGCGTTGACCAGGCCGGTGGTGAGGTTGGTGGCTCCGGGGCCAGAGGTGGCGGCGCAGACGCCGGTCCGGCCGGTCACCATGGCGTAACCGGTGGCGGCGAAAGCAGCGTTCTCCTCATGCCGTACGAGCACGTGCCGGAGGGGGTGATCGTACATGGCGTCATACAGCGGGAGCATGACGCCTCCGGGGTAGCCGAAGACCACGTCCACCCCCTCGCGAACGAGGCACTCCAGAAGGATTTGCGAACCGCTCATCAGTTTCGACATATGCAAAACCTCTCGTCCACAACTTAGAAACCGCCTCCCGATTCACCGGTCCATCAGGGTTCCACCAGGCGCGGATACAAGAAAAGGCCACCGGCTGAGCTTTTCGCCCCGCCGGTGGCCTTCCGTATCCTCTACGGACGCCCACTCAGGCGGGGCCGCCTACGATGACCTCAATAATGATGGAGATTCTAACGGCGATCGTGAGAGCACTGGAGTTCCCGGCGCACACGCCCGGAGTGCCGGCTGACGACACTCCTCTCGGAACGAACTCCATAGTGACAGGGTAATCGAAAAGCCTCCCAAATGCAATAAGCATCCAGCATCAAACTTGTTAATGGGTTCATTTGCCACCTCCGGGGATGTTGCGGCTGTGCACTGCCGGACCTGGCGCCGGCAGGGGGGACGCTCCACGCGAAGAGGGCCGGCTCAGCCAGGGAAATCTGCCAGGCGGGGGGCGCGGACCGCGTCTTCCCAGGCGATAAGCCTGTCGCGGAGGTCGGCGGCGATGTCCGGGAGCTCGGCGATGAGGTTTTCGTCCTCGTGGATGTCGGCGCCCAGGTGGTAAAGGTATTCGTTCCCGTTGTCCCAGAGATATTTCATGTCGCCGTGCCGGACCGCCTGGCGGCGGTTACGGAGCCGCTTGTAGCGCCAATATACGGTGCGAAAGAAGGGTTCGCGCTCACCGGTGAGGAAAGGTAGGAGATCGACGCCGTCGAACCCGCGGTGGGGCGGCCGCGGAATGCCGGCGGCGGCGAGGAAGGTTGGAAGCAGATCCATGCTCAGGCTGACTTGCGCGGTGGTCTGGGCTTCGGGAATCACACCCGGCCACCGCATCATCGCTGGCACGCGGATGCCGCCTTCCCATAGCTGTCCCTTGCCGCCCCGGAAGGGAGTATTGCGGCTCAGCGCATAGCCGCCGTTGTCGCTCTGGAAGGCCACGAGCGTGTTTTCCGCGGCGCCCACAGCGTCCAGGCGGTCGAGCACCGCGCCGATCGCCTCATCCATGGCTTCCACCATGGCCGCGTAGCCGGCGCGGTCGCCCTGGTTGAAGTTGTCTTCGGTGATCGTCCTCCCGCGGTCCCCGGGGCCCTGGACAGGGGCATGTGGGGCGGTGAAGGGTAGATAAAGGAAGAACGGAGTTCCACGACGCCGGCCGAGCCATTCGAGCGCGCGGTCCCGGATCAAGTGAGTGAAGTACCCTTCTTCCTCGATGCGCCGCTCGTTGTGATACAGGACAGGCCGGCCCCCAGCCTCGCGGTGGGTGAAATAGTCGGCGTTCCCGCCGAGAATTCCATAGAATTCGTCGAAGCCGTGGCGGTTGGGGGAGAACTTGTCGAGATATCCCAGGTGCCATTTCCCGAAGAGGGCGGTAGCATAGCCGGCGCCGGCGAGCAAGCGGGCCATGGCCGACTCCGCCGCCGGGAGCCCGAGCTCGTCCCGCCGTTGCAGCCATTCGGCTTCGTCGTATCGCCCGACATTGCCGACGCCGATGGCGCACTCGAGGCCGCCGACGCGCTGCTGGTACCGGCCGGTGAGCAGCGCGGTACGCGTGGGCGTACACTCCGGGGCGTTGGCATACGCCTGGGTGAAACGGACGCCGCGGGCACCGATGGAGTCGATGCGAGGAGTGCGGATGTCGGGAGCGCCGTAGGAGGAGAGATCGCCGTAGCCGAGATCGTCGGCGAGAAACAGAACGATGTTGGGCTGGCGGCGGGGCGGCCGAGAGGAGCAGCCGGCGGTGAGGGCGGCGAGCCCGGCGGCCGATCCCCGGAAAAAGGCCCGGCGGGAGCACTTTGGCGCCGGACGCGGCGATGGGGCGGCGCCGGTCAGGATCCGGTTCGATTGTCGCATGGCCAACCCCTGTTATACTGCGCCTTCAAGTGACTTGCGCCCCCGACTCCACCACCTCCAGCCCGGTGATCAGCCGGCTCCAGCTTCTGGCCGCCGCTCTTCTCTTCTCAACCGGCGGCGCGGCGATCAAAGCCACTGCGCTGTCGAGCTGGCAGGTCGCCTGTTTCCGATCGGCCGCGGCGGCCGTGGCGGTGCTGCTGCTGGTCCCCGCGGCGCGCCGGAACTGGTGCTGGCGCGTGCCGTTGGTGGGGGCGGCGTACGCGGCCACGATGGTGACGTTCGTGACGGCGAACAAACTGACCACGTCGGCGAACGCCATCTTCTTGCAGGACACAGCGCCGCTTTACCTGCTGCTAGCTGGTCCGCTGCTTCTTCGGGAGCCGTTGCGGCGCTCGGACCTGTGGTTGACCCTGACGCTGGGCGCCGGCATGGCGCTGTTCTTCGTGGGTGAGCAGCAACCGCTGGCGACGGCGCCGCGGCCGCTAGCGGGGAACTTGGTGGCGCTGGCCAGCGGAGTTACGTGGGCCGCCACCATTGGGGGACTGCGGTGGATTCAGGGACACAGCGACGGGCGCGATGCCGGGATGGCCACCGTGGTGGCGGGCAACGTGATGGCGTGCGTGTTCTGTCTGCCCCACGCCCTGCCGGTGGAGAACGCTGGCGCGAAAGACTGGCTGGTGGTCAGCTACCTGGGAGTGTTTCAGATCGGCTTGGCGTACGCCTTTCTGACCCGTGCCATGCGTAGAATTCCGGCGCTCGAAGCGTCGCTGCTGCTACTGGCCGAGCCCGCGCTGAATCCCATCTGGGCCTGGGCGATCCATTCCGAACGGCCGCTTAATCCGGCATTGCTCGGCGGCGGGCTGATCCTCGGGGGCACCACGGCGGCCATGTTCCGGGGGCGTGGCCGGCAACAGCGGTGAGGCCACCCACGGGGGGAGCCCGGAGCGGGGCTATTGGAGCTTGCCGCGGCCGGCGACCTTCCACACTTCGACCACGTCCTCGCCGCGAATGCCGTAGATCTTCTCGTGGAGGGCGACGGCAACGCAGATGTGGTTGGGGATGACGCGCAGGCGGTCTCCGATCCGGAAGTGGCGGGGCGAGTCCGCGAGATCGATGTAGCCGTGCTCCTCGTTCATTTTGAAGAAGCGGGCCTCCGGCGCTTCCAGAATGTGACCGAAGTAGTTGTCACCGCCGGTCACGAGGCGGTCGGAGAAGAACGTCTTCGAGCCGCCGTCGATCAGCATGCCGTTGGGGCGGGCGGTCGAAACGACAGTGGCGAGGATGGTGGCGGCGCAGTCTTCCCAGCGGCAGGCACCGCAAGCTACGCAGTTCCGGTCATTGAAGATGTAGGTGCCGGGCCGGATCTCGTTCAAGCCGGTGACCCGGTGGGAGTAATAGAGGGCGGGAGTGGAGCCGCCGCTTACGATGTGCAGCGGGAGCCCCTCGCGCCGAAAATCCTCGCTGACGCGGGCGACCACGGACGCGAGAGCGTCCAGTGCCCGGAAACCCGCCTCGTCGAGGGACTTGATGTGCCCGGGGTAGAAGGCGACGCCGTCGAGCTCCAGGGCGGGCATTCCGGTGATGGCGCGCGCCAACTCCACCAGGCTGGGCCCGGGAGCGACGCCGGCGCGCCCCATGCCGACATCCATTTCGGCCAGGATGTGAATGACAACACCCTCGACGGCGGCGGCTTCGGAAATGCCGCTGGCGGCCTCGACGCTATCCACGGCTACAGTGACGCGCGTATGGCGGGCGACGCGCATCAGACGAGCAACCTTCCTGCCGCTCACAATCGGGTAGGCGATCAGCAGGTCGGCCGGTTCCGCCTCGACCATCACCTCGGCTTCACTGACCTTGGCGACGGTGAGGCCGGCCGCGCCGAAATCCAACTGAAGGCGGCCGAGGGCGGGCGTCTTGTGGGTCTTGGTGTGCGGTCGCAGCCGCAAGTTGTGTTCGCGCGCGTATTCGGCGGCCCGCTTGAGGTTACGCTCCATGATATCGAGGTCGACCAGGAGCGCGGGCGTGTCCAGATCGTGAATCCGCATGCGACTCAGGGCTTCTTGAACTGCAAGTCGATCTTACCGTGCTCCCCGCGGTAGTGGAGCCAAATCTGCCGCGGCTTGTGTTTGCCGCTCAAGGGGTAATAGAGGAGGCCTTGGACGGGACCCTCGATCGTGTCTTCGGCCAGGATCTTCGCGCGCAGCGTCTTCAGGAGCGGGTTATCGGCCTTGTCCGGGTTGTCATCGACGCGAGTATCCGAAGCGCGCTCGACGCCGGCGGTGTTACCGACGCCGCTGGCCTGCCCGGGAAGACGCCGCGGCATCTCGCCGCCCATGCCACCCCACACCGGGCCTTGGTCCTGCTGGGCCACCGCTCCGCCCCCGTCGTAGGTATATACCAGAGTGAGGACGGAGTTGCTGGCGATCTGGCCTGGGTCGTAGGGTTCGGATTTCTGGCCGTCCTTGTCGGACCGCAGAATGAAATCCTCGTGCCAGATCTTGAGCGGCGCTTTCTTGGGCATGAGCGAGACGGCTACGACCGCGACGCCCTTTTCCATCTCCACGTCGAGCAGGGATCGGATCTCCCTGGCGTCCGTGTACAGGGTGGCCTCGATCCGGAGGTTTTCGTTCTCCCCGGAGGCCGTGGGGAGAGGTTCCGCCGCCGCGAGTGAGCCGGCGACGACCAAGGCGAGGCCCAGTGCGCGAATCGTCATGACGGACTCCCTTCTGGCTCCATTGTATCCGTTACCGGTGGGGCGGGGGACGGAAAACCACTGGTGGGGGATGTTCCCGGAGGGGGCGGGACAGATCGTTCCCGGAGATCGTGCCGGTCACTCCGGCCACCGGCCCATGGAAGGAGGAGCGATGGCAGACTCAAGCGTCCGTCCGCCCCGCCGGGGCGTAGCGGCGCCTCACGAGCACCAGGTAACAAGCCACGCCGAGCACCAGCCAAAAGCCGATGAGCTTAATGGGAGAGTCGAAGCTGCCGGTGGTGTCGATGAGCCAGCCGGTGATCCAGGGCGAGCTGATGCCGGCCAGGTTGGCGGCGGTGTTCTGGATGCCGACGACCATGGCGATGCTCCCCCCAGGGATCAAAGTCTGGGTGAGCGCCCAGTAGTTTGCCGTGGCGAGACCCAGGCCGCACAGCGAGAAGACCGCGAAGAAGAGCATGAGTGTGGTCGAATCGGTGAACACACCGAGCGTCTGTGTGGCGGCGAGGAGAA
>CAYRPT010000272.1:0-6044 GCA_964425895.1 uncultured Solibacteraceae bacterium
CGGCGAAGGCGTTGAAATAGACGACCAGCCGCACCCCCTGGCGCTTGCACTCGGGGGCGAGCTCGGCCAGGAAGTCCTTCTCGGTGTGGAACGCCGTGGTCCTTGTGTCGTGGAAAACGAGACCGTCGTGCCACTTGTCGTACCAGATGATCTCGGATACCCCGGCCTGCTTCGCCCGGCGTACAAGCGCCGGGGCGTCAAATCCGGCGCCGAGGTTCCGGACCCATTCCTCGATCGCTTGCGGGTGTTCGGGGTCTTTGAGAAAGCCCGTCATGAGAGTGAGGCGCAACGGCTCATCCGCCGCTGCGCCGGCGCGGACGAATCCCATGATCAGCAGGACCAGGACGGACGCGTTTCTCATATGTGGTTCGGGAACTCCTCGGTCATGATGATATCGTCTCCTCCGCGGAGGGTCGCGGTCTACCAGGAAGACCCTATCTTTGGATGTCGGGTTTGCATGGAACTTGATCAGGCGGTGGCCGGCGGCCGATGCCGCGCTGATGCCACGGACAGAGAGTGAGGGCCGCCCGCCGGCTGCCGCTGCGCAGGATCACCGGAACTCGATGCCGTACACGCGACCGCTCCTGACGCTCAGCAGGTCCGGCGCGGTGGCCAGCCTCTTGCCGTTCTCGGTAATCCGCCTGATGCCTTGCCCCTTCGGCGGAATGAGACGATACTGGCCGTCGGAAGCGGGACGGAGCGCAGCGGTGACGGCGCGCCCGTTCTTCCAAACCAGATCCACCACGAGATTGCCTCGAGCGCGGAGGCCGGAGAACCGGCCGGAGCTCCAGGCCTCGGGGAGGGCGGGCAGCAACCGCAACCGGCGGCCATGGCTCTGCAGCAGCATCTCGGCGATGGCGGCGGTGGCGCCGAAGTTGCCGTCGATTTGAAAGAGCGGACCAGCGGCGGAAGGATGCGTGTCCAACAGGTTGGGATAGGTCGAATCACGCAGCAGTTTCTGGAACGTGTCATGGGCCTTGCCGCCCTCGAGCAGCCGTGCCCAAAACATCATGATCCAGGCGGCGCTCCAGCCGGTGTGCCCGCCGCCGTGCGAGAGTCGGTACTCAAGGCTCCGGCGGGCCGCGGCCGCCAGTTCCGGCGTTTCGCCGATATCGATTTCATCCCCGGGATGCAGGCCGAAGAGGTGCGAGATGTGGCGATGCCCGGGCTCGGCCTCGCCGAACTCTCCGGGCCACTCCATCAGCCTGCCATCGCTGCCGATGCGCAAACGCTGGAGTTTCATGAGGGCCTCCCGGCATTGTTCGCGGAAGGCCGGGTCGGCGCCGAGCAGCCCGGCGGCCGTCTCCGTGCGGCTCAGCAGTGCGTAGGCGATTGACTGCGACATCGCCGGCCCCATTGTGATGTGGCCGGGAGCGCCGTCCGGAGCGATGTAGCGATTCTCGGGCGAGTTAGCCGGGCCCGCCACCAGCTTGCCGGTCTTCGGATCGGACACCAGGTAATCCAGCGTGAACTGCGCGCAGGCTTTCAGGATGGGATAAGCGCGTTCGCGCAGGAAGGCGCGGTCCTGGGTGTACTCATAGTGTTCCCAGAAGTGGAGGCTCGACCACGCCAGCCCATCGGGCCATAGCCCGTACCCGATATGCCCGTCGAGGCCGGTGTGGCCCCAGGGGTTGGTCGTGTAGTGCGCCACGGCGCCGCGGCAGCCGTACGCCACTCTGGCTGTCTTCTCGCCGTGCGGACGCATCAGGTCGACGTAGCGGAAGAACGGATCGTGTAGCGCGCCGAGTCCACACACTTCGGCCGGCCAGTAGTTCATCTGGATGTTGATGTTGATGTGGTAGTCCGCGCTCCAAGGCGGATTGAGGCCGTCGGCCCACAGGCCCTGGAGATTGGCCGGCAGGGAACCCGCGCGCGAGCAGGCGATCAGCAAGTAGCGTCCGAAGTTGAAGTACAGGGCCGCGAGGAGCGGGTCGTCGCCGCCCTTGGCGATGGTGGCGAGACGCTCGCCGGTGGGCCTCGCACCGGTATCCGGACCGTCCAGTTCGAGCGCGACTTGCCGGTACAGCGCCCGGTGATCGGCCGTATGGGAGCGGACAATCTCGTCCCACGATCGGCGGATCACCTTCGTCAAAGCGGTGCGCGACTGCTCCACCGGATCCGGCTGCGCGAAGCTGGTGGCCGCCGTGAGGACCAGGGTGACGGCCTTCGCACCCTGGATCCGGAATCCGTGCTCCTCGACCGACGCTCGTCCTGCTTCCGTCGAGCACCCGAGGTGCGCCGCAAACTCAACCCCGTAAGGCTGCGGCCGCCCCGCGAGCCTGACGAAGCCGCCGTCGGCGTCGAGGCGCGCGTCCTTCTCGCGGCTCAGGCTGGCGCGAAGAGTGAGCCCGGCGGGACGATCGGTCTCGAGCCGGATTACGAGCGCCCGGTCGGGGAACGATGCGATGATCCTGCGCGTGTACGCCGCGTCACCCATCCGGTACTCCACCGAGACCATCCCGGCGTCGAGGTCGAGTTCGCGGCGATAGCCGGTGGCTTCGCCGCCGTGTTCGAACTCGAGGGTGAGGTCGCCGAGCGTCTGGTACGACCCATAGGTGTCCTTGTTCATCGGCATCATCATCCGGTCCTGCGCCATCTGGTTCGCCTCGGCATACCGGCCGTTGAAGAGCAACTCGCGGACCTTGGGCAGGACTTCGAGCGTCTCCGGCTTGTCGTCGTCGGAGGGTCTTCCCGACCACAGGCTGTGTTCGTTCAACTGGATTCGCTCTTGCGCGACCCGGCCGAAGATCATCGCTCCGAGGTGGCCGTTACCGACCGGCAGAGCGTCATTCCATGTCGACGCGGGAACGCGATACCACAGCTTCGTGGACGCGCTTGTCCCGGCGGCATGCAGGCTCGACGGAGCCGCCGCGGTCAGTACCGCGGCCGTCTTCAGCATGTCTCGTCTCGTCATCGTGATTCGTTCACCTCATGGGGGCGGCCGCAGTCCGTCAACACCCGGCGGCGGCCCTGCACGCGGTGACCGGACCTTGCTGAACCGGGAAATGGAACGCGGTGGCGGCAGCGAGTACGACGGGCGTGCAGGCACGGATGGGATGTACAATGTGTCGCCGCCGGCGCGATGGCCCATACCGTTCTTCAAGTAGAACACGATGTCGCCCGCGAACGGCCCGAAGATCCACTGCCCCCTTAACGACGGAGCACGTATCCCGGCGCCCGTCAGTCTTGTTCCCTCTTATACTCCAGCCGCGCCCGATGGCGCGGGCTCTCCGGCGGGTCTCCTGAAACCCCGCCGTGTCGCGGTCTTCGAGTCCCGCGAAGCTGGCGGATCGGTGATAATCTGTGAGCCGGAATTATCCCCGGCGCCGCCGCCGGAGGCATCGATGGGAGCAAGTGAGGAATGCAGCAATCGAACGGACTCTTGAGACGGCAACTTCTCTGGGGAGCGGCCACGGGCGCGCTGGCCTTTCCGCTGGTGGCGCCGCGCCGGGTGTGGGGCGCGAATGACCGGATCCGGGTCGGTGTCATCGGCGCCGGGAATCGCGCCAACCTGCTCATGGACCAGCTTCCGAAGGAGGCCGAGATTGTCGCGGTGGCCGACTGCAACCTCCCTCGATGCTACGAAGCGGCCGGCAGGCGGATCGGACGGCCGGGCATGAGCCCGGCCAAGTGGAATCTCTACCAGGACTACCGCAAGCTTCTCGACCGGAAGGACATCGATGGCGTGATCGAGGGTACCACGGATCACAACCGCGCGCTGATCGCCATTCACGCCTGCCAGGCTGGCAAGGACGTGTACATGGAAAAGCCGATGACCCTGTACATCGTGGAGGGCCGTGCCGTAGTGAAGGCGGCGCGCCGCTACAACCGCATCGTCCAAGTGGGCAGCCAGCAGCGTTCGATGGCGATGAATCGCGTGGCGTGTGAGTTCGTGCGCAATGGCGGGCTGGGACGGCTTCATACGGTGTTCGGAGTGAACTATACGCCGCCAGGCACGCCCGGCCACCGGCCGGAAGAGGCCGTTCCACCGGGTCTCGATTGGGACATGTGGCTGGGACAGGCGGCCTTGCGGCCGTACAACCGTGAGATCTATTACCGCTGGGGCTCACGGGATTTCAGCGGCGGCGAGATGACGAACTGGGGCGCGCACGGCCTCGACCAGATTCAGTCGGCGGTGGGCGCCGACGGCACGGGACCGGTCGAGTTCTGGCCGCTGGAGGACGGTCCGAAGGGGGCCGTCGGTTTCCGTTACGCGAACGGAACCACGGTGCGGCTGATCATGCCGCCCACGAAGCTGTTGGGAGGGGCCCTGTTTGTCGGCGACAAGGGATGGGTGGAGATCGTACGCAACGGGTTCGTCACGGACCCGCCAAACCTGATCCCCAACGTGCCACCGGAGGAGGAGGTCGCCAAGTGGAACCGTGCCCAATGGCAGGCGGAGTTCCATATGAAGAACTGGCTGGACTGTATGCGCACCCGCGAGAAGCCTGAGGCCGATGCCGAGATTGGTCACCGGTCGGTTACCGTATGTCATCTGGCGAATCTCACGCGCGAGCTTGGCCGGCGGCTCCGGTGGGACCCCGCCGCCGAGCAGTTTGTCGGCGACGACGAGGCGAACCGGCTGGCGAAGCGCAAACGGCGTAAGGGGTACGAACTACCGGCAGTGTGAGGGATAAAACCCGCCGGCTGCCGCTACGCGGAACGAGGGCCTGCGCCCGGCCGGACGCGGGGCGGCGCGGCCGGGATGGCAGCGGCAGGCGGCAGCGAGGGGCGCCCCATCAAGCGGCAAACCGGCGATCGGTGATAGGCTGTGAGCCGGAAACATCCACCGGAGGCCAACCATGCACATGTCCCGGCGACGATCGCTCGCGTTGATTGCGGCCACACCGTCCGCACTGCACCTCGGCTCCTGCGCCAGGAAGGAGGCTCCTCCCGTGGAGTCCCCCGAGGCCACGCGGCAGGCCCTCGACCGCTTCGATGATCACAAGTTCGGGCTCTTCATTCACTGGGGCTTATACGCCATTCCCGCCGGCGAGTGGAAGGGAAAGTATGTCCGCGGCATCGGCGAGTGGATCATGTTCCGCGAGAAGATTCCAGTGGCCGAGTACGAGCAACTGGCGAAGCAATTCAACCCGGTGAGGTACTCCGGCGAGGAGTGGGCCCAACTGGCCCAGGACGCCGGCATGAAGTACCTGGTCATCACGTCCAAGCATCATGACGGCTTCGCCATGTTCAAGTCCGAGGCGTCCCAATACAACATCGCCGACGCCACTCCCTACGCCAAGGACCCGATGACCGAGCTCGCGGCGGCCTGCCGCAAGCGCGGCATCGGTTTCGGATTCTATTACTCGCAGGACCAGGACTGGCACGAGGCCGGCGGCCGCGGCAACGTCTGGGATTTCCCCAAGGAACGCAATGCGCAACCCTATCTCGAGGGGAAGGTGTTCCCGCAGGTTCGCGAGATTCTGTCGAACTACGGCGAACTGGAGCTGATCTGGTTCGACACACCGGGCCTGCTCTCGCCGGAACAGGTGACCGAGCTCCGCGGCCTCGTGAAAACCAGACAGCCGAACTGTCTGCTGAACAGCCGGATCGGCCACGGCAAGGGCGACTATGTCCAGACCGGCGACAACGCGATCCCGATTCAGGTCTATACTCACGAGGGCAAGTGGGAGGTGCCCGCCACGCTTAACGACACCTGGGGTTACAAGAAAAACGACACGAACTGGAAAGACCCGCGGGACCTGATCGGCAAGCTGGCCGACATCGTCAGCAAAGGCGGCAACTATCTGCTCAACGTCGGACCCACGGCGGAGGGCGTGATCCCGGAGGCGAGCCAGAAGATCCTGCGGGCGATGGGCCAGTGGCTGGCGGTAAACGGCGAAGCCATCTACGGCGCCGGCGCGAGTCCGTTCTGGCTTCCGGACATCACGTGGCGGGCCACCGTCAAGCCCGGCAAGGTCTATTTGCACATCCTCAACTGGCCGGGAACGCGTTTCCGCTTGGAGGGCCTCGAGAGCGAAGTGACGAAGGCTTACTTTCTGGCCGACAAAGCAGCGGTTCCCTACCGCCGGGACGGCGCG
>CAYRPT010000273.1:0-6040 GCA_964425895.1 uncultured Solibacteraceae bacterium
AGCTCCTATCACCTGGGCCTGGTGGCCCGCTCCTTGCGGCACCACGGCTTCGAGCGGATCACAACGCACATGTACAGCAATCTCTCGCAGGGTTTCGAGATGCTGTTTTTGTTCGCGTTTGCCTTCGGCCGGCACTCGGCCGCCGCGCTGGTCCATTTTGCGTTTCTGGCCACGCTGCCGCTGGCGATGCTGGCCTACGCGAGGAGATACGGACTGGGGATGGCGGGAGTGGGCGGGGCGTTGTTCGTGTTTACGAGTCCGGTGGTCGGGCTGGACGGTTCCATCGCCTACAACGACGTCGCCACGGCGGCGATCCTGTTCGTGCTGTTTCTACTGGTGCGGATCTGGTGGGACGAGCGGACGGATGCGCTGGCGCCGCTGATCGGGCTGCTGGCCGGCTTCGGCTACGCAGTGAAGTACACCGCGGGGTTGGCGGTGCCGTTCGCGCTGCTGACAATGGCGGCGGGGATGCTTCGCGAGCGCCGATGGCGTTGGAAGCCGCTGGCGCTGACTGCCGCCTGCGCCTGCTTGATGATGGCGCCGTGGTTGGTCCGGAACGCGGTCTGGTTCGACAATCCTTTCTCGCCGTTTTTCAACAAGCTGTTTCCCAATCCGTACATTCACATCGCATTTGAGCAAGATTACCGGGCTAATATGCGGACCTTTTCCGGAGTGACGGATCCGGCCGAGATCGTGTGGCAGGCCACGGTGAGCGGGGACAAGCTGGGAGGGCTGACGGGACCGCTTTTTCTGCTCGCGCCGTTGGGGCTGCTGGCGTTGCGGAGGCGGGAAGGGCGCTGGTTGTGGCTGGGGGCCTTGATCTTCGGGCTGCCGTATGCGGCCAACATCGGCACGCGGTTCCTGATTCCGTGCCTGCCGTACGTCGCCCTCGCGATGGCCATGGTCTTCGCCCGGGCGCCGGTGCTGCTGCCGTTGCTGGTGGCCGTTCACGCGCTGGTTTCCTGGCCCTCGGTGATCCCCATCTATGCGCACCAGTATGCCTGGCGGTTGGATGGAATCCGGTGGAAGGCCGCGTTGCGGCTGGAGTCCGAGGAGGGCTATCTGGCGCGGAAGTTTCCGGAGTACAGCGTGGCCCGGATGGTAGAGGAGAAGGTGCCCGAGCGCGGGAAGATCCTGACGTTCGCCCAGATTCCCGAGGCCTATACGACGCGGGAGACGCTGGTGGTTTATCAGGGAGCGTGGAATGAGGTGCTCGGCGATATGCTTCTCACGCCCTTCAATCCGGGAGCGCAGCCGGCGCGGCGCCTGGAGTTCCGGTTCGAGCCGCGGCGTCTCCGGCGGCTGCGGGTGGTGCAGACGGCGTCGGGGTCGCGCGAGCATTGGAGCATCGCGGAGCTGCGGTTTTATGGGCGCGGGGAGGAGTTGCGGCGGGAGAGCCGGTGGCGGCTCCGGGCGCATCCGAACCCGTGGGACGTGCAGCGGGCGTTTGACAACTCGCCGGCCACGCGGTGGCGGAGCTGGGAAGGGCTGTTCGACGGCATGTGGGTGGAGGTCGATTTCGGGGCCGGGACGGAGGTCGAGGGCGTGAGCGTGGAGTGCGCGGCGGACCAGCCGAGTATCCGGCTGCGCCTCGAAGGCGACGCCGGCGCCGGCTGGGAGGAGATCCCCGCCGTCCTGGCCGAACGGAACGCTGGTGTTCCCGCCGGCTTGCGGCGGATGGTGGCCGAGGAAATGAAGCGCGCGGGCGTCCGGTATGTGCTGGCACATACGGGCGGTTTCGGCTGGGAGGACTTCCGGGAGCGTGCCGCCGCCTGGAATGTCACCCAACTTGGGGAGGCTCGCGGCGTGCGGTTGTACCGCTTTGAATAGGAGACGAGGCTTGACGACTGCGACGGCGGGCTTCTTTCTTGGCGTAGATGGAGGGCAATCGAGCACGAAAGCCTGGATCGGGGATGCCGCCGGGCGCGTCGTGGGGAGTGGGAGCGCGGGACCATGCAATCACGTGGGCGCAGCCGAGGGGCGGGCCAGATTCGAGCGCGCCCTGCGCGGGTGCCTGGGGGAGGCTTGCGCCGCGGCGGGTCTTGAACCCGGCAGGGTCGAGTTCGACGCGGCCTGTCTGGGCTTCAGCGGAGGGCCGGCGGACAAGGAGGCTCTCGTGCGCGAGATGCTGAGGGCGCGGCGGCTCCAGGTGACCCACGACGCCATGATCGCGCTCACCGGAGCCACGGGCGGCGAGCCGGGGGTGATCGTGATCGCGGGCACGGGCTCGATCGCCTTCGGGCGCGACGAGGCCGGCAGGACGGCGCGCGCCGGCGGATGGGGGTATCTGTTCGGCGACGAGGGCGGCGCCTTTGACCTCGCCCGGCAGGCGTTGCGCGCGGCCTTGCGGTTCGAGGAAGGATGGGGTCCGCCGACGGCGCTCCACCGCGCGCTCCTGGAGGCGGGCGGGGCATCGTCCGCGAACGATCTGCTGCACCTGTTTTACACGGAGGCCTGGCCGCGCGACCGGATCGCCACGTGCGCGCGACTCGTGGGCGAGGCGGTGCTGGCCGGCGATCCGGTGGCGCTGGAACTGCTTCACGCCGCCGGGCAGCTACTGGCCGCGCTGGCCGGCGCCGTGCGCCGTCAACTGTTCGGCGACGAGGGGCCGGCGCTCGTCTCGTTTGCCGGCTCGGTGTTCGACAATCCGTATGTCCGCGAGCGCTTTCGGATGCAGGTGGAGCTGAATCCGGCTAACCGGTTCCTGACGCCCCGGCATCCGCCGGCGGGGGGCGCGCTGCTGGAGGCGTATCGGCTGGGCGGACGGCCGGATATCCGGCTCCAGCCGCCCGCGTGACCCGGCCGGGCGTGGCGTAACCCGGGCGTCATTCGAGCGCTCCCGAGGCCGCCGGACGGCCGTGATACGATCGTAGATTCAACTCGTCTCAGCGAGAAGCAACCATGGCAAAATTATCCGTTCGTGATATCGATCTCAAAGGGAAGCGTGTCTTCATGCGCGTGGATTTCAATGTGCCGCTGTCGGAGGACGGCCGGACGGTCACCTCGGACAAGAGGATACGCGCGGCGCTGCCGACGATTCAGTACGTTCTGGAGAAGGGCGCGGGCCTCGTCCTCGCCAGCCATCTGGGGCGTCCCAAGGGCAAACGAGTGCCGGAGATGAGCCTCGCTCCCGCGGCACAGAGACTGCAGGAGCTTCTGGGGCGGCCCGTGCGGATGGCGCCGGATTGTATTGGCGAGGAAGTTCAGAAAATATTGCCCGCGCCCGGTGAAATGTTGCTGCTCGAAAACACCCGGTATTATAAGCAGGAAGAAGCCAACGATCCTGAATTTTCGCGGAAATTGGCCGAGGGCTGCGATTTGTTTGTGCAGGATGCCTTCGGCAGCGCCCATCGCGCCCATGCCTCGACCGTGGGTGTCACCCGATACCTTCAGCCGGCGGCGGCCGGATTCCTGATGGACAAGGAGTTGGAGTTTCTCGGCAAGGCCACGACGAACCCCGAGCGTCCGTGCGTCGCGATTCTCGGCGGCGCCAAGGTGAGCGACAAGATCGAGGTCATTCAGAACCTCATGAAGCTGGTGGACCGCCTGCTGATCGGCGGCGCGATGGCGTACACCTTCCTCAAGGCCAAAGGCCAGCCAATCGGAAAGTCGCTCGTCGAAGAGGACAAGCTCGACCTCGCCTGCGACTTGATGGAGAAAGCCGGCGACAAGCTGGTTCTGCCCGTCGACCATGTTGTTACGGCCGAGCTCAAGGAGGGAGGCGAGCAAACCGTCGTGGACAGCGTGCCGGACGGCAAGATGGCCGTCGACATTGGACCAAAGACCGCCGCTGCCTACGCCGACGTCATCCGCGGCGCGAAGACGATCATCTGGAACGGCCCCATGGGCGTGTTCGAAAAGAAGCCCTACGATGCGGGAACAGTAGCGGTGGCCAAGGCGGTGGCATCCTCCGGAGCCGTGTCCGTGGTGGGAGGCGGAGATTCCGAGAAAGCCGTGAAGGCCGCCGGCGTCACCGCCCAAATCAGCCACATTTCGACCGGCGGAGGCGCCTCGCTCGAGTTCCTGTCGGGTATCGAACTACCTGGCGTCGCGGCCCTGACGGAGAAGTAACTCATCGGCCGCCGCCCGCCGGAAAGGACCGCCGAGTGGCGGGCGCCAGCGGGACGGGAGGGGGGCTTTTCCCTCATGCAGCTCAGCAAGGGCTTCTGGCATCGGGCGCTGAGCCCGCGCCAGTACCTTGCGGCGATCATCCTCTTTGCCGGGATGCTGTTCCTCTTGAAGGCGGCCGCCTCCATCAGCTATCCGTTCTTCGGCGGCGACGCCGGTCACCGGATGAACAACCTGGACGACCTGGTCGTCCGGCTGGGGAACCGGCGGTGGCTGCCAGGCTTGCAGGCGCAGTTGCGCCTCCTCTATGAGCTCGGGGCGCCGGCGTGGGCGTTTCGCCTGGTTCCTCCCATCCACTTCTTCGCCGCGGCCACCGGTTTGGGAGCGCTCTGCGCCCGGCTGAGCGGCAGGAGCGCCGGCGCCGCGGCGTTCGGCTTGTTCCTCCTGGCGAGCTTCGCGCTCCAACGGCCGATGCACTTCCTGAGTGTTCGCCTCTATCAGGAGATGTTCGGCGTCGCTCTCTTCTTCTGGGCGCTCGCCGGCGGCGCGTTGGAGCTGTCGCGGCGCGGCTGGCTGATCCTGTTGGCGGCGGCCGCGCTGCTGACCCGAGATACCTACTGGATCTACCTTATGGCCGTCACCGCGATTCATGCGCGGGAGATTCTCTCCGACCGGCGCCTCCGATGGGCGTTCCTTTTGCTCTGGACGATACCGGCGGTGTGGCTCGGCCTGCCGCTGGTGGAGTTCGTGATCGAGCAGCGACGCCTGCCGGCGATTCCGATCGAGTGGCCGCTGATGATCAACAGGCAGGGCAACCGCACCGTGAGCGACCTGAGCGCGTCGTGGAGCAGCCTGAGCGCGGCCTTCGTGTCGTCGCGAATCGGCTTCCTCTCAGGTGCTCTGTTGACCGCCTGGCTGGTGATTCGCACCTCGCCCGGCCGCCCGGCGGCGCCCGCACCGGTTGCGACGTTCGTTCCCTCTTTCGCGCGGTTCAGTGCGGTTTCGCTGCCGGTTGTCTACCTGGCGATCCTGCTGCTCGATCCGTGGGAGGCCACATCGGGCAACACGCGGATGATGACGCCGCTGATCGAGCAATGCTTCGTGTGGGCGGCGCTGCTGTTCGGATGGAGTGCGCTGCTGCCCAGGTTCCGGCGGACGGTGGCGCGGACCGTCCTGGTGGTGGGACTCGCGCTGTCCGCTCCTCCCCGCCCGGAGGCGTGGGAGATCACCCGGAATCCGGCGGCGCATCGCGCGCAGGAGAAGGTCGAGAGCATTCTCACCGCAGGGTCGCCGGACTGGCAAGCGATGGTCTGTCTGGCCGGGGAGGGCTACTGGGAATTGACACGCAAGCTTTCCGGCGCCCTGCGCTACGAACACTTCATCCACCTGGAGGAACCGGCTCGACTGCCGCCGGGAACGTGCGATTTCCTGATCACGCCCGCCGGTTCGGGCGTCGAAACGCCGCCGGGTCTCAACGCCACCGATGCGTTTTTGATCGACGGCGTGGATTACACGCTCTATCGTTCCGCGAAGACGTCGCGAACGCCGCGGCCGCGCGAGCCGTGAGCTGTGCTAGAGTGCCTGCCATGCGAAGAACGATCAGCCGGAGGGGTGTGCTTCTTCAGGCGGCCGGGGCGGTGGCCTTGGCGGCGGAGCGGGCGCGAATCACCTCGGTGAAAGCGGCGGTGATCCCGCTGGTCCCCGCTACGACGTTCGGCGGGCGGCGGTTCCGGGGCGACGACGACCCGGCCCGTCATCGGTGGTTCGGTCCGTTCTCCCAGCTCGCCGGGGAGATCCTGGTGCGCATCGACACCGACGCGGGCATCACCGGATGGGGGCTCGGCGGCGGAGGCTCCGCCGCCGTTCACATCATCGACCAGCATCTGCGGGATCTGCTCATCGGCGCGAACGCGCTCAACGTCGAATTGCTGTGGCGGCAGATGTTCGACTCCAGTTCGTTCTATGGGAGAAA
>CAYRPT010000274.1:0-5981 GCA_964425895.1 uncultured Solibacteraceae bacterium
AACGGCAACGTGGGCGCGACGAACAAGGCGCTGGCCGCCGGCGTGACGTACACGGTCAATCCTTCCTCGATCCTCGAAGTGCGGTTCGGCCTCACCATGTCCGAGGCCGGCAAGACGCCGGTGGACTTCTCGGCGCCGCACATGACCGACACCTACGGGATTCCAAACATCCCCCGCGAGGACCGCGTCGGCGGCGGGCTCAACTCCCAACAGGTCGTCGGCTTCACGAGTTGGGGGCGGCAGACATCGAACCCGCAGTTCCAGGATCCGGACGTGGTGAACCCGCGCGCCAACTTCTCCACCATCCGCTCGGCGCACACCATCAAGCTCGGCTACGAGTACCAGGCGATCAACACCGACATCAACGATCTTTCCCCCGTGTACGGCCTCAGCCGGTACAACGGCAAGTTCTCCGCGCCCAAGCCGGGCAGCGGCAGCAACCTGTACAACCTGGGCGACTTCTTCGTGGGCGCGCAGAGCTCCATGGAACTGTCCACGTTCCGCATCCTCAAGTACCGCCAACGGATGAACTTTTTCTATGTACAGGACGACTGGAAAGTCGCGCCGCGGCTCACCCTCAACCTCGGTGTCCGCTACGAGTACGCCACGCCGCAATGGGAGCGCGATAACCTACTCGGCAATTTCAATCCGGAGACGTTGAGCCTGGTCTTCGCCAAAGACGGCAGCATACGTGACCGTTCGACGATCGAGCCGGACCGCAACAACTGGGCCCCGCGCGTGGGTTTCGCTTTCCAGGCGAACCGCAAGACGGTCCTGCGCAGCGGTTATGGCATCAGCTACATCCACTTCAACCGCATGGGCGGCGAGAATATCCTCGGTTTCACCGGTCCCTTCTATTTCCGAGTCACCCAGCCCCAGGTGGCGCCGGGAGTCCCCAACGGCGGACAGCCGCTGTGCGGCCCGGGCAGCGACTTCAAGTCCTGTTTCACGCTCACCCAGAACGGTTACCCGTCCAACTTCATCGACCCGGCGCAGTACTCGACGAAGACCTCGCGGGTGAACTACCAGCCGGCCGACAACCGCGCCGGCTACGTGCAGAGCTGGCACTTCACCGTGCAGCGCGAGCTGGCCAGGGACTTTGTCCTCGACGTCGGCTACGTCGGCAACCGCGGCGTTCACCAGCTTATCCTCGGCGACTTCAACCAGGCCCAACCCAACCAGCCGGGGCAGAACTTGCCGCTGAGCGCCCGGCGGCCCTTTCAGGATTTTGCGGAAATCCAGATTGCTTTTTCCGGCGGCAACACCTTTTACCACGCCTTGCAGACAAAAATCGAGAAACGATGGTCCAAAGGCCTGTACCTGCTCAGCTCGTTTACGTGGTCCAAGGCCATCGACAACGCCCCCGGACATCTGGAGACGTACAACGGCGACAACTCCCGGGTGAACTTTTACAACCTTCGGGGAGAGCGCGGCGTGTCCAGCTATGATACGACGTTCAACAGCGTGACGGCGCTCATTTACGATTTGCCGTGGGGACGCGGCCGCGCCTGGGGCGCCGGCTGGAATCCGTTCGTTACCGCCGTCCTCGGAGGTTGGCGGACCACGCTGATCAACACCGCGCGTTCCGGATTTCCGGTCAACGTCATCTATAACCCCAGCTCCGCCTTCCAGGTTTGCAGCTCATGCAGCCTCCGGCCAAACTACACCGGCGGCGACCTGGTGAACCCCGATAAACCTGTCGGCCAGTTCTTTAACAAGAGCACGGTGGCCCTGCCGGCCGACTCGTCGCAGCCGTTCGGCAACCTCGGACGCAACGTCGCCCGAGGCCACGGCTTCTGGCAAGCCGACTTCGGCTTGTACAAGGAATTCCCGCTGTGGCGCGAGGGCTCCCGCATCGAATTTCGCAGCGAATTCTTCAACCTCTTCAACCGCAGCAACTTCGTGGCGCCCGCAAGCAACGCCAGCGCGAGCAACTTCGGAACGATTACCAGCACGTTCCCGGCGCGGCAGATTCAGTTCGCATTGAAGTTCTACTACTAGACTGGGGGCGGGAGCTGAGCTTTCAGCGATCAGCGGCGCCGGAGCTTTCAGCGATCAGCGTTCAGCGTTAAGCTTCGGATGAGCGCCGCCGGCAGGCGCGGCCGCCTCGTAGCTGCTTGCCGGCGGACGGCTGATTGCTGGACGCTGAGAGCTGGCGCGCCACGAAGCCGGAACTCGAGGAGGCCCTGCTATACGCCGATGCCGTCGAGCCGCCTCAAACCGGCCTCTCGTGCCCATTGGATCGCCTGGCGCAGCTCGGCGCCGGTGGGCCGGCGGTCGAGCGGGGGATACCGTCGGGCCTGGTGCTCCGGCCGGTACTGTCCCATGATGTTGACGTAGGTGTTGGGGCCGAGTTCGCGGGCCACCCAACGAACCAACCGGTCCGTTCCGGCGATGTTCCCCGGCAATACCAAATGCCGGATCATCAGGCCCCGCAGCGCGACGCCGTTTTCGTCCACGACGACGTCCCCGACTTGCCGGTGCATCTCCCGAATGGCCGCCGCGGCGGCGTCCGGGTAGCCCACCGCGCCGGAGGAGTACTTCTCGGACATCGCCGTATCCATGTACTTGAAGTCGGGCAGGTAGATGTCCACAATGCCATCGAGCAGCCGGACCGCTTCCAGGGATTCGTAACCCCCGCAGTTGTACACCAGCGGCGCGCGCAGCCCGAGCGCGATGGCATACCGGAGCGCGCTCACGATGTTGGGTACGATGTGCGTAGGAGTCACCAGGTTGATGTTGTGGCAGCCGCGCTCCTCGATTTCCACCATCAGCCGCCCCAGCCGCTCATCGCTCACGTAGGCGCCGTCGCCGCGGTGGTTAATCTCCCAGTTCTGGCAGAAACAGCACAGCAGGTTGCAGTTGCTGAAGAAGATGGTGCCCGAGCCGGCGCGCCCCACGAGCGGCCGCTCCTCGCCGAAATGCGGATGCGCCGAGTAAACCTTGGCCCGCGAGGTGGACCGGCACACTCCTCGTTCCCACGCGGCGCGGTTGACCCCGCAGGCCCGCGGGCAGAGCCGGCACGCGCGATAGATCTCCTTCAGCGCCTGAACGCGGTTCGCGAGCTCGCCGGAGCGTTCGAGCTTCAGGTAGGCGGGCTCGAACTCGGCGCGGCGCATCACGGGTAGGGGGGAAGCGGCTCCGGCCCGGCCCCACAGCACGGCGCCGCCGCCGAGTATCCCGGCAAACTGCCGTCGCGTTTCATCCTCCGGAGGCATACCGCCGTACCTCCGATGCCGATTATACGCCGCGGGCGGCCGCCTCGATAAGGGGCTGGGGTTGGAAAGGGCTGCCCACCCCGGTCCTGCCTGGTTCGGGCCGGCCGGCGTCCCGACGACAAGGGCCGCCTTCTTCAGGCGGCCCCCATGGTTCCGACTGGATGCGGCGCTACCAGGCGAACTTCAAACCGAATTGATTCGTCCGCATGCCGCGGGCGCTGGTGATCACGCCGTAGTTGAGGGCCGTCACACCAGTCTCCGGGTTGTTCCAGTTCGGATGGTTCGGGAAATTGAAGGATTCGAACCGGAATTCGAGATTCATTCTTTCGCCGAACCGGAACGTCTTCATCGCGGAGAAGTCCCAGCCAAACACGCCCGGGCCGATGTACGGGTTGCGGGCGACATTGCCTTGACGGTAGGTGAGCTCGTTGCGACCCTGAGCGTCCGGCACGCTGCAGGTAATCGCGGCCGGGCCACGGCCGTCGGTGGGATCGCGCCGGAAGTACTCCTGCGGCGTCGGATCATCGAGAAACGCGCTGATGCCGGTGGCGTCGCCGCGGCTACCCTGCGTGTTGGCCGTGAGATCGCCGCAGTTGCCGCCGTTGAACGGTGACCCGGTCGACATGGTGAAGATCGAGCCGAGGCCCCAGTCGCCCAGGATGGTGTTGCCGACACCGCCGAGATCGGCCGCCTTACCTTTGCCGACCGGCACGTCGTAGAGGACCGAAGCGGTGAAGCGGTGCTTCTGATGGAATTGCGACAGCCCCCGCTCGGCCGTGAAGATGTAGTTGTCCGCCGGGAAGAGGTTGTCACCGTCGTTCGTGCGGATCGCGGAGCCGCTGTCGATGGCGCGGGACCAGGTGTACCCAACGAGGTAGGTCAGCCCTTTCGAGAACCGCTGCTGAACCTTCGCCGAGAGCGAGTTGTAGTTTGAATTTACGCCGCCCCCGATGGTCTGGATGCGTCCGTAAATGCTGCCACCCCATGGACGGCGCTCATTGACCGTTCGCTTGTCGTCCGGCCCCTGGCGAGTGATCGGATCGTTCCATCCGTACATCCGCTGGAGATTGCGTCCGCCGTTGCCCTGGTAGCCGATCTCGACGAGCGTCGTGTCGGTCAACTGGTGCTGGATGTTGAACAGGTATTGGTGAATGAGCGGCGTACGCCGGTCAGCATGGTTGGCGAAGGTATAGAGTCCGGAGAGGCAAAGCCCGTCCCAATTCGAGCACTGGGCGCCGCCGGTTCCCACCTTGAAGCCCCAGTGGTTCTCAATGTTGGCGGTCGGCCGCAAATCCAACGAACGGGCCGATTCGCGGAACCCGAGGTTCCGGCCCAGGTCCCATACGGGGTTGCCGGTGTCCTGCGCGTAGAACAGGCCGTATCCCGTGCGGACGGTCCATTTCGGACTCGGCTGCCAGGCGATGCCGACGCGGGGAGCGAAGTCGTTCTTGTCCGTGATGATCATGGAGCGGCCGGGCAGGGCTTCGTCGCCGGTCTCCTTCGGAACGCTGTCGGCCAGGTGGACCAGGAAGCCCTCGTGGAAATCACCGCTCCCGGGCCGGACCAGCACCGGCACCGGACACGATTCGTCGATCCCGGTTTCATCGACGCCGTTGCAGAACAGCTTCACGTTGAAGACGCCGCGATACCGGTCCGCGAACGGCGGCGTGATCTCGTAACGCACGCCGATGTTCAACGTCAGCGTCGGCGTCACGCGCCAGGTGTCTTCGACGTAAGCGGCGCCCGACCACTGCCGGAACTGCACGTTGGCGATGCCCTGGGCGCGCGTCGATTCCGAGGTCCAGCCGAGCAGCCCGGTGGCGAAGGCCACGCCGGTCTGCGCCAGCCGGCTGGGGTCGGACGTGTATTGGGCCGGGAACTGGAAGAAGCCGCGCGGGAACTGGTTGCCGATCTCGTTGAACCGGCGGCTGGCCACTTCGCCGCCGAACTTCAGCGTGTGGTTGCCCTTCACCCAGCTCATGTTGTCCAGCATCTGGTAGGTCCGGTTGCGGACCACGAACGGCGCCTCGGTGGCTTCGCCCCATCCGGCGACGTCGTTGTTGCCGGTGAAGCCCACCTGGGGTGTGCCCCAGGCCGCCTGAATCGGCGGGTTCAAACCGGGGATGGCCAACTCCGAGGTGACGTCGCGCTCGAAGTTGAAGCGGGTCGCCTTGTCGTTGTCGAAGATGTTGGCGCCCAGGCGTAACTCATTCACGATCGTGGGCGTCAGGGTGCGCACGTTCGACAGCATTACCTGCCAGACCTTGGTTACGACGCGCTCGTCCTGCGCCTCGAAGGTCTGGCCATCCTTCACCAGCTCGTCGCCCCAGCTCAGCCGCCCGAACCACTGCGAGTTCGCGCTCTCCTGGAAGTCGATGCGGGTGGTGAACTGGTCCCAGTCCACCGGGTCGGGCGAGTTGCGCACGTAGTTGAACGGCGCAACGCCGGTCACCGCTCCGGCCACGTTCGGCAGCGGGTAGAACTCAAGAAGCTGGAGAAACTGCGGCTTGAACCGGGCCGACGGGATCTGCTGGCCGGCGAACGGCATAGCCGTGGCCTTGCCATCGGCGCCTACGGTGATCGTATCGGGATCGTAGATGGGCAGGTGGGCCGGCCCGGAAAAGTCGCCCCGGCGCATGGCCTCGTCGGCGGTTGTCGTCCGGGCGACGCCGAACACCCTTTCCCTGAGACCTTCGTAATTCGCCATGAAAAACAGCCGGTTCTTGCCGTTGAACACCTTCGGGATCAACACCGGCCCGTCCA
>CAYRPT010000275.1:0-5978 GCA_964425895.1 uncultured Solibacteraceae bacterium
AACCGGCCCAACCAGCCCACCACCCCGGCCGATCTGCCGGCCCGCGGCCAGGCCAAGATGTTCTATTTGCGCGTATCCTCCATACTGCGGCACTACATCGAAGACCGCTTCGCCCTGCACGCGCCGGAACGCACCACCGAAGAGTTCCTGCGGGACCTCCGTGACGACCGCCGGCTCTCCGATTCGCAGAAGGGGCTGCTGCGGGACTTCCTCCGGCACTGCGACATGGTGAAGTTCGCCGAGCACCAGCCAAACCGCGACGAAGTGAACCAAACGCTCAACGCCTGTGCGCAGTTCATCGCCGAGACCAGGCCGCGCGAAGACGAGCCCGTGGCGGCCGGGGCGGCGCCGGGCGGGGGAGGGAACTAGAGCGTGTTCCGCTTCGCCTCGCCGTGGATGTTCCTGCTGCTCACAGCCATTCCGCTGCTGCTCGTGCGGCGCCTGCGCCGGAAGGCGCGTCCCGCCCTCCGTTTTCCCACCACTGCCGACGCGGTCAGGCTTCCCCGCTCGCTGCGCCAGCGCCTCGCCTGGACGCCGCTGGGGCTGCGCGTGCTCGCCCTGATTGCGTTGGTCATCGCGCTGGCGCGGCCGCAGGC
This sequence comes from uncultured Solibacteraceae bacterium, assembly GCA_964425895.1. Classification (GTDB taxonomy): domain Bacteria; phylum Acidobacteriota; class Terriglobia; order Bryobacterales; family Bryobacteraceae; genus CAYRPT01. Next base: position 597 of record CAYRPT010000275.1, read on the forward strand.
GGGAACCGAGCGCACTCTCGATGTCAGCCGCGGCGTCGCCATTGAGATGGTAGTCGATCGCTCCTCCAGCATGGCGGCGGAATTCCGCTACCAGGGACAGCGTGTGAACCGGCTGGATGTCGCGCTGCGGTTGTTCCAGGATTTCGTGAAAGGCGGCGGCGGGCTGGAGGGCCGGCCCGCCGATCTGATCGGGCTGATCACGTTTGCCCGCTACGCCGACACGGTCTGCCCGCTCACGCTGGATCACGATACGCTCGCCGGATTCCTGCCGACGGTGAAGCTGGTGACGCGGGAGAGCGAAGACGGAACCGCCATCGGCGACGCCGTGGCGCTCGCCGGGGCGCGCCTGCGCACAGCCGAGGAGGTGCTGGCCCGGCAGACCCCGGGGGAGCGCGAATACGAGATCAGGAGCAAGGTCATCATTCTCCTTACCGACGGGGAGAACAACGCCGGGAAACGATCCGTTCAGGAGGCCGCCGAATTGTGCGCCGGCTGGGGAATTCGCATCTACGCCATCGGCATCGGCGGCGAGGGAGCCGCGACGATTCGCTCGCCGCTCGGAACGTACTCGATCCCCATGGGCCGCGGGGTCGATGAAAAGGCCCTCCGGAACCTGGCGGAGACAACCGGCGGCCTCTTCCGTGTGGCCGATGACGCCCGGGCGTTGCGGGCGGTGTACGAGGAGATCGACCAACTCGAAAAGACGGAGTTCGATTCGACCCGCTTCCACGATTACCGGGAACTGTTCGTCCCGTTCACCTGGACGGCGCTGGGGCTCTTGGTGGCTGAGGCGCTGCTCGCGGCGACCATCTTCCGGAGGGCGCCATGAGCGGAATCCGCCTGATCGCAGTGGAGCAACTCCTACTGCTTTGGATCCTCCCCTTGCTGGCGGGCCTAGCAGTGTTGGCTGCGCACCGCCGGCGGCGATCGCTGGAGGAGTTCGCTGAAGAGGCCCTCCGCCGGCGCGCCCGGATGGAGGGCGGCGCTTCCCACCGGTGGTGGAAATTGGCCATGACTCTGACGGCTATGGCGTTCCTGGTTTTCGGGCTTGCGCGCCCCGCCTGGAGTCCGGTGGAGGAGCGGGTGGATCACCGCGGCCGCGACGTCGTTTTCCTGCTCGACGTCTCGCGCAGTATGCTGGCCGAGGACCTCTCCCCGAACCGGCTTGAGCGCGCCAAGCTGGCGATTCTCGACGGTATCGAACGAGTGAGCGGCGACCGCGTGGCGCTGGTGGTCTTCGCGGGTACGGCCGTTGTGAAATGCCCGCTCACCCACGACTACAGCTTCTTCCGCCTTGCGGTCGATGATGTCTCTCCCGACAGCGTTTCCCGCGGTGGCACACTCATCGGCGACGCCATCCGCGCTGTGATGGAGCAGGTGTTCGACAGCCAGCCCCGCAGCCATCGCGACGTGATTCTGATCACCGATGGCGAGGACCAGGAAAGTTACCCGGTGGAAGCCGCCAGGAAACTCGGTGAGCTTGGAGCGCGTCTGATTGCGATAGGTCTCGGTGATGAGAGCCAGGGACGCCGCATTCCCATTACGGACGACCGCGGCCAGCGACGGTTCCTGACTTACCAGGGCCAGGAGGTTTGGTCCAAGCTGGACGCGGAGATGCTTCGTAAAATGGTGGAAGCGACGCCCGGAGGCCGCTACCTGAACGTCGCCACCGGTGCGGTCGATTTCGGCGACGTGTACGCCAAGCTCATCGCGTCCGCCGGCGAGACCGGGCTCGGAGCAACTCGCACGGAGCGGTACCAGGAGAAATTCCAGATCTTCCTGATGCTTGGGTTCCTTCTGTTAGCGGGAGAAATGCTGGTCGCGGGAAGGAAGACTGAAGCGCCATGAAGTTCGCGGGAACACACGGTGTGGTGGCCGTCTTGCTGCTGGCGCCGTTCGCGGCGCCGGCGGAATCGGCGCGGTCCCTGGTGGCCAAGGGGAATCACGCCTACGAGCGGGGGGACTACCAGGAAGCCCTGGCGATCTATGGTGCCGCCGGCGATGTGGAGCCGGAATCCGCCGAGATCTGGTTCAACAAGGGCAATGCCCTCTACCGGCAAGGCGACTACCGGAAGGCGATCGACGCGTACGAGCAGGCGGCGCTCCAGTCCCGTGATGCTTCGCTGGAGGCGAGGAGCAAGTTCAACCAGGGCAATGCGAGCTTCCGCGCGGGGACGCAGCTTGCCCCGTCCAACGCGGGCCAGGCGCTCGAGGAGATGGCGCGCGGCGTCCGTTTCTACCGCGAAGCGCTACGCGCCGACCCGGACTACGGCCAGGCCCGCCAGAACATCGAGATCGCCCGGCGCGCCATCGAAGCACTTCGCCGGCGGATGGAGGACCAGCCGCAGAATCCGCAGCAGAGCTCAGGTAGGAAACCGGAGCGGCAGGGGGAGCAGCAGCCGCGGCAGAATCAGGATCGGCGGCAGGATCCCAGCGGGCAGAGCAGCCAGCCGCCGGCTCCAGCAGAGCAGCCCCAGCAGCGGCCGTCGCAACCCTCCGCGGAACAGGATGGCAGGCAGCCGCAGCCGGCGCCCGCGGAGCAGGCGCGGGACATCCTGAAGGAAGAGCGCGAGAACCGCCGGGCCCGCCGTCTCCAGGCCGTAGTGGCGGTGCGGCCGGTGGAGAAGGACTGGTAGACATGACGAAGCTCGAACGCGGCGGCTCGATGCTGCGTCCGCAGCGGGCGGCGCGGACCGCGGGCCTGCTCCTCTTCGGCTTCGCGTGCCTCCTCCCCTGGCCCATGCCCGCGCAGGACATCCTTACGGTTCAGGCGCTCGTCGAAAAGCGGGAGGTCTTTGCCGGCGAGCCCTTCGTGCTCCAGATCCGCGTCGACGGGAGCGACTCTCCGGAGGAGCCCGATCTCAGTGCGCTCAAGGACTTCACCGTGCGATCGCTTGGTGGATCGCAGAACTCGAGCGAGTCGGTCACCATTGTCAACGGCCGGGTGAATCGCGTCGTGCAGCGCGGCTACATCTGGAGCTATCAGTTGACCGCCTCCCGGGAGGGCCAGCTCACGATTTCGGCGATCACCGTGCGCGCGGGGGGAAGGTCCGCGCGAACGCAGCCGGTTCCCATCCGTGTGGCCCGGCCCCAGGAGAGCCAGGATTTCAAGCTGCGCCTCTCGCTCTCCGAGTCCAGCGTCTACGTGGGACAGCCGGTCACGCTGACCATCACCTGGTACGTCGGCCGCAACGTGACGGGTTTCACCTGGGACGTTCCGGTGCTCGCCGATTCGCGTTTCTCCTTCGGCGACATCCGGATCCAGGTAGATCCCGAACGTCACATTCAGATTCCCACGAGCGCCGGCGAGTTGATCGCGGAGAAAAGCCGGGCCGCGCTCGACGGGCGTGAGTTTCTCGCGGTGACCGCCAAGAAGATCCTGATTCCGCGGCAGCCGGGTTCGTTCACCTTGCCCGAAGCGACGGTAGCGGGCCAGGCGGTCAGGGGATTCCAGCGGCGGCGCAGCCCCTTCGGCGACTTTTTCGATGACGATTTCTTCGGTTTCGGGCGGCAGCCCGTGGTGGAGAGCTTCGCGGTGCCGTCGAACCGGCTCACGCTCCAGGTGCGGGAATTGCCTTCCGCCGGCCGCCCCGCCGGCTTCAGCGGGCTGGTCGGCGAGTACCGGATCAAGTCCGAGGCCGCGCCGACCGAGGTGAATGTGGGGGACCCGATCACGTTGCACATCGATCTTTCCGGGCCCGGTGACCTCGGAAACGCGGAGCTGCCCCCGCTCGAGAACCAGCCGGAGTTTGCGGGGGATTTCAAGATTCCCCCCGAGCGCGCGGCCGGAGTGATCGAGGGACGCGCGAAGCGATTCACGCAGACGATCCGCGCCATGCACGCGGGCGTTTCGCGGATTCCACCCGTTGAGTTGAGCTACTTCAACCCGAAATCCGGCGCGTACGAAGTCGCCCGCACCGAGCCGATTCCCCTGGTGGTCCGCGGCACGCGCATCCTCACGGCTTCCGACATCGAAGGCGCGGGCGACGCGGAGACCGTCGGGCGGCAGATCGAGTCGCGAGAAGAGGGTATCGCCCACAACTACGAAGACGCCGGCGTCCTGGTGACCGCGACGCCGGGCCTGACGGCGTGGTTCCAGCGTCCGGCATGGCTGGCTGCGCTCGGTGCGCCTCCGGCCGTCTATCTGGGAACGCTGGGTTGGGTTCTTTACGGCCGCTGGCGGAGGTCGGATCCGGCCGGGCGTCGCTCCCGGAAGGCACTCGACGTTTTGTCGCGGCGTCTTCGAGGGGTGAGGCCCGCCAACACGGATGATTTCTATTCCGCGACGCTGGGTGCGCTGCGCGAGTACCTGGGCGCCAAACTCGGGATGGCGGCGGGAGCACTGACGTTCCGGGACGTCCAGGCGCCGCTTGCCGCGGCCGGCCTGGGCGAGCCGCTGCTGGCGGAATGGAAGCGGCTGTTCGATCGCTGCGAGGCCGGCAGGTATGCCGGCGCCGCATTCGGCGACGAGGAACCAGCGTCGCTGGCGGCGGCGGTGCTGGCCGCCGCGCGGCAGACCGAGGGAGCGCTCAAGTGACCTCGCGAACCGCCGCTATTGAAGATCGCGCCGTGCCTTCGCCGGCACGCCGCCTTCGAGCGCTGGTCCCTGTGACTGCTCTCTTGTTCGGCCTGGTCTGTCCCTCCCTGGCGCTGACCACGGAGGAAGCGCGGAGCCTGGTCGAGGAAGCGAACGGGTTGTTCCGCCAGGCCAACGAACTGTCGGCCCGCGATCCTAATGCCGCCGTCGAACTCTACCAGCGGGCCGCACTGCGTTATGAGCGAATCGCGCGGGACGGCCAGATCCGCAACGGCAAGCTGTTCTACAACCTGGGCAACGTGTACTTCAGCGCGGAGGACATCGGCCGGGCCATTCTGAGTTACCGCCGGGCGGAGCTGTACATGCCCGGCGACGCCAACCTCCATCGGAACCTCGACTATGCCCGCCGCCGCCGCCAGGACCGCTTCGAGGAGAAACAGGAGACGCGCGTACTGCGAACCCTGCTGTTCTGGCACTTCGATTTCCCGGTGAGTGTCCGCCTGGTGTTGCTGACGGTGCTTTCCGGCGTCTTCTGGAGCCTGCTAACGCTGCGGACTCTCCTGCCCAACCGTGCCCCGCGCGCCGCCCTGGTGATCGTTGGTTTGATCGCCGCGCTGCTCTGCGCATCGGCGGTGGCTGACGCCGCCGGGCTTGGCCGGAACGTGACCGGGGTCATACTCGCTCCGGAAGTCGTCGCGCGGAAAGGCGACGCGGAGTCCTACGAGCCGAGCTTCACCGAGCCGCTGCATGCCGGGGCGGAGTTCGAACTCCTCGAAGACCGGAACGGTTGGTATCGCGTCGAGCTGCCGGACGGCCGCGAGTGCTGGATTCCACGGCAATCCGCC
>CAYRPT010000276.1:0-5925 GCA_964425895.1 uncultured Solibacteraceae bacterium
CGGGGGTGGGTTGAGACGGGAGGGACGGCGTGTTACACCTGAATGCAGGACAGCGGTATCTGGGCCTCGTATCCCCCCGCCGCTTCAAGGAGCGCGAGTCATTCCCGTCGCCAAGGTTTACCTGGTCGGAGCCGGTCCCGGCCACCCCGAACTTCTCACGCTAAAGGCCGCGGACCTGCTGCGGACGTGCGATGTCGTCGTCTATGACCGGCTGATCCAGGAAGAGGTGCTGGCGCTCGCCAAGCCGTCCGCCGAGCGCATTTACATGGGCAAGCCCCTGGGCCGGCACGATTCCCGGCAGGTGGAGGTACACGAACTGCTCGTGAGGAAGGCGCACGAGGGAAAGATGGTGGTGCGCCTCAAGGGTGGAGATCCTTACGTCTTCGGGAGGGGCGGCGAAGAGGCGGAATACCTGGCTGACCAGGGCGTGCCCTTCGAGGTGATACCCGGCATCACTTCTGCTTTCGCGGCGCCGCTGAGCGCCGGGATCGCCGTGACCCATCGGGACGCCTCCTCGTCGGTGGCGGTGGTGACGGGTCACGAAGCGACCAAAGATCACGAGCGCGTACGGTGGAGTTCGCTGGTGGGCGTGGACACGCTCGTGTTCCTGATGGGGGTGAGCAACGTCGACGTGATTGCGCGGACGCTCATCGCGCACGGCCGCGACCCGGAGACGCCCGCGGCGATGATCCAGATGGCCTTCTGGCCCGATGAGCGCAGCGTGGACGGGACGCTCGCCACGATCGCCGCGGAGGTTGCCGAGGCGGGGATACGCCCGCCTGCCACGCTGGTTGTCGGCGAGGTGGTCCGCATGCGCGCCAAGTTGTTGCGCGCACAACGGGACCTTCGGCGGCGCGCCGGCCGCGACAGCCGGTTCGAGCCCTCTCCCGCGCCGGACCAGCTTTTGCGTTTGGCGGCGGCCGGCATTGGCAGTAAGGTGTTGGGCTTTGCGCTGGATATGGGCCTGTTTGATTGTTTGGAGGCGCCGGCGACGGGCCGCCGCCTGGCGGAGCAGATGGAGGTGGACTCGGAAGCGCTCGCCGAGGTGCTCGAGGCGCTGGTGGCCCTGGGGGTGCTGGAGAAAGGTACGGAAGGTTACCGGAACCTGGATCTGGCGTCGCGCTATCTCCGGGACGCGAGTCCGCAGAGCCTGCGAACGGCGCTCCTGCACCAGGCTCGGATCGCCAGCGAATGGAACGATCTCACGGCCTACGTGCGGAGCGGCTGCCCGGACTACGTGCCGTTTCCCCACGAGGCCGAACATCAGGCGTCGTGCGAGGTTCTCGCCCGCTTCGCGGCCCCGGCCGTGGCGGAGAAGCTGGATCTTGCCTCCCAGAGTCCCGTGCTCGTGGTGGGCTACGGAGGAGAGGCCTATCGCGAGGCCTTTTCCGCGCGCTGGCCGGCAATCGTGATGGAGGTTACGAATCCGTTCGCCGGCGGCAATGTTCCGCTATCCGTGGCGGGCGGGTTGCAGCGTGAAGGTCCGCGCTTCGGCGCCATTCTGCTGTCGGGAATCCTGGCGTCGGCCGGCCGCGGCGAGGTCCGGCAGGCGCTGGAGGGCGCGGCCGCCCGGCTGCGGGATGGCGGCCTCCTGGCGTTGCATGACATGTTTCTGCCGGCGGGTGCGCTGCCGCCTCCGGAAGCGGCACTCGGGGCCCTGGGGCGGAGGATGCGGCGCGGCGGATGCAGGGACTGGTCGGTCGGCCGCCTCGAAGACGCTCTGGAAGAAATCGGATTCCGCGGTGTGCAGTTTCAGGCCCTGCACGCGGGAACGATGCTGGTGACGGCGCGGCGTGGTTGAGAACGCCGATCAACCCCCGCCGACGAAATGGACGATCTCGATCTCTTCGCCGCCCATCAGACGGGACTCCTCCCACCGGAGCTTCGGAACAATCGCGCGGTTGAGCTCGATCGCCACGCGGTCGAGCGGGATACCCAGCCAGCCGAGCAGTCCCGCAAGGCTGAGATCCGCGGGGACCTGGCGGCGTTCCCCGTTGATGCTCACCTCGACGGTTGAACGTGGTTCGGGAGACGGCATCGCACGCGGGCCGGCGATTTGACACCGGAACCCGCCCTCATTATAGTCAATGTCTTGAGCCCCGTCCCGCGCGGGACCATCATGCCAGCTTCTTACATCGAAATCTACTTCCCCCTCCTGTTACAGGTTGTGATCGCCTCAGCGGTGGCAGGCGGTTTGGTCGGGGCGTCCTACTTTCTCGGAAAGCGCCTGCGGAATCCGGTCAAGGATTCGGCCTACGAATGCGGGATGAAGCCCGTGGGTAACGCGCGCGAGCGGTTCAGCGTGAAATTCTACCTCGTGGCGATGATCTTCATCCTATTTGATGTGGAGGTGGTGTTCCTCTATCCGTGGGCGGTGGTCTACCGCGATCTGGGCATGTACGGGTTCCTCGTGATGTTCCTGTTCGTGGACCTGGTGTTGTGGGGGTTCTTCTACATCTGGCGGAAGGGCGTCCTGGACTGGTCCGGTGAGTCCGCGAGCGGGGGAAGATCCTGATCATGCTGCCCGACGCAGTGGCCGGGGAGGCGATCGCCGGCGAAATCGAGCGCGAGTGTCCGGGGGCGATCGAATCCGGAATCCGCGACCGCGGGGAGTTGACCCTGGTGGTCGTAGCCGAGCGCGTCCGCGAGGTGTGCGCATTCCTGCGGCGCAGCGCCGGCTTCATTCGCCTCTGCGCGGTGACCGCGGTGGACCGGTTTCCCGGCGAGCCCCGCTTCGAGGTGGTGTACCAACTCCACTCGATCGAGAGAGGTGAGCGGTTGCGGCTCAAGTGCCGGGTGGGCGGCCAGGATCCGGAGATCGATTCCGTCATTGAGATCTGGCCGGGGGCCGACTGGTACGAGCGGGAGGTGTTCGACCTGTTCGGCGTAGGCTTTCGGGGCCATCCGAACTTGAAGCGCATCCTGATGCCGGAGGATTGGGACGGCCATCCCCTCCGCAAGGACTACCCGGTGCACGGGCACAAGTACGATTACCAGGACGATTAGCGTGGCGCGGCGCCGCGCGGATCTGGTCGAATGGAAGAAGAGTCTCGTGGTGTTATGTTGAGCGGAGAAGGGGTCGAGGAAACTACTGCCCGGCGGATGACCCTGAACATGGGCCCGCAGCACCCGTCCACGCACGGGGTGCTGCGGCTGGTCCTGGAACTCGAGGGCGAAACCATCCGCAAGGCCGAGCCGGACATCGGCTATCTCCACACGGGAATCGAGAAGCAGTGCGAGGCGTTGAGCTACCAGCAGGTGGTGACGCTCACCGACCGCGTCGACTATCTGGCGAACCTTTCGAACAACCTCTGCTACGCCCTGGCCGTCGAGAAGCTGCTGGGGCTGGAGATTCCTCCGAAGGCGCAGTGGATGCGGGTGCTGCTGGCGGAACTGACCCGCATCAACAGCCACGTGGTGTGGCTCGGCACGCAGGCGCTGGACATCGGCGCAATGTCGGTGTTCCTGTACTGTTTCCGCGAGCGGGAAGACCTGCTGCGGATCTTCGAGCTGTTCAGCGGCCAGCGGCTGATGACGAGCTATATCCGGATCGGCGGCCTGGCGCTGGAGCCGCCGCGGAACTGGGAGGAGCCGGTGAGCCGCTTCATCCGGGCTTTCCCGGCCAAGGTGGATGAGTACGAGGCCCTGTTAACGAAGAACCCCATCTGGCTGCGGCGCACGCAGGGGGTCGCGCAGCTTCCACTGGAGACGCTGCTCGGACTGGGGGTTACGGGCCCGCTCCTGCGGGCCTCGGGCCTCCGGTGGGATATCCGCAAGTCCGAGCCCTACACGGGCTACGAGAAGTTCGACTTCGAAGTGCCGGTGCGGACCGAAGGCGACGTTTACGCCCGGTACCTGGTGCGGTTGGATGAGATGCGGCAGAGCGCCCGGATTGTCGCGCAGGCGATGGAGGGCATGCCGGAGGGCGCCTGGAAGGCCGAGGCGCCCCACGTGGTGCTCCCGGACCGGGAAAAGATGAAGACCCAGATGGAGGCGCTCATCTACCATTTCAAGATCGTGACAGAAGGCTTCACGGCGCCGCCGGGCGAAGTCTACCAGGCGGTGGAGGCGCCGCGCGGGGAGTTGGGTTACTACGTGGTCAGCGACGGAACGGCGAAACCGTACCGGGTCTTCATGCGGACGCCGAGTTTCGGCAATCTCCAGGCTCTTCCGCAGATGGTGGAAGGGCGGCTCGTGGCGGATGTGATCGCGGCCATGGGCAGTCTTGATTTCGTGCTGGGCGACGTCGACCGGTAAGCCATGACATTCTCCCCGCAACTGGAAGCCAGATTCGAGCGGCTGCTCCACAGCTATCCGGAAGGGCGCGAGCGCGCGGCGCTGATTCCGATGCTCCTGTACGCGCAGGATGAGACGGGAGCGCTCACCAAGGACGTGGTGGAGGAGATCGCGCGGCGGCTGAAGATCTCCGTGCTGGAAGTGGATGAAGTCATCAGCTACTACACGATGCTCACCCGGAAACCGCGGGGACGGCACCACATCCAGATCTGCACCAACGTCAGTTGCCTGCTGCTCGGCGCCGACCGGCTGTTCGAGCAAGCGCAGGAAAAGCTGGGCGTCGGCAACCACGGCGTGACGCCCGACGGCGAGTTCTCGCTCGAGGAGGTCGAGTGTCTGGGTGCGTGCTCGTGGGCGCCCGCGATGGCCGTGAACTACGACTACCACCACCACGTGACCCCCGAGCGGTTGGAGCGCTTGATTGAAGGGCTGAGGAGGGCACAGTAGCCGGATGCTTTACAACGACCCCAGCGCGCTCGAAGTGAAGGTCCTCACCCGGCGGTTCGGACTGGAGAACCCCCAGTCGCTCGACACCTATCTGGCCCACGAGGGTTACGAGGGCTTCCGCCGCGCCGCGGCGATGACGCCGGAGAAGATCATTGACGAGGTCAAGACGTCCAAGCTCCGCGGCCGGGGGGGAGCGGGATTCCCCGCGGGATTGAAGTGGGGCTTCGTGCCGCGCCAGTCGCCGAAGCCGAAGTTCATTGTGGTGAACGCGGACGAAGGGGAGCCGGGAACCTGTAAGGACCGCGTCCTGATGGAGAACGACCCGCACCAGTTGCTGGAAGGGATGGCCATCGCCGCGCTCGCCGTCGGCGCCACCAAGGGGTACATCTACATCCGGGGCGAGTATCGCTATCTGATTGAGATCATGGACCGGGCGATCGCCGAGCAGTACCAGCGGGGCTACCTCGGCCGGAGCATCCTGGGTACCGGACTGGACTTCGACGTCTATACCCACACCGGAGCCGGCTCGTACGAGTGCGGCGAGGAGTCGGCGCTGCTCGAGTCATTGGAAGGGAAGCGCGGGCAACCGCGGATCCGCCCGCCATTCCCGGCGGTGTCGGGAGCCTTTCAGTGCCCGACCGTGCTGAACAACGTGGAGACGTTTTGCGCGGTGCCGGCGATCTTCCGGCTGGGGGGCCACGCCTTCTCGGAGCTGGGAACGCCGAATAACGGCGGCACGCGCCTGTTCTGTCTTTCGGGGCACATCAACAAACCGGGCGTTTATGAGCTGCCGATGGGGTTCAACCTGCTGCGAATGATCGAAGAAGTGGGCGGCGGGATTCGGGGAGGCCGGAAGCTGAAAGCGGTAATTCCCGGAGGCTCGTCCTGCCCGGTCTTGCGGGCCGATGAGTGCGACGTGGCCATGGATTTCGACTCGGTGGCGAAGGCGGGCAGCATGCTGGGCTCCGGCGGCGTCGTGGTCATGGACGAAACCACCGACATTGTCAAAGTGGCGTTGCGGATCATGAAGTTTTACGCCCACGAGAGCTGCGGCTGGTGCGTGCCGTGCCGGGAGGGCACGCTGTGGCTCCGGAAGCTGCTCGCGCGCGTTGACGCCGGGGAGGCCCGGTCGAGCGAAATCGACCTGATCGCGGAGGTGTCGCAGAACATGCTGGGGCACAC
>CAYRPT010000277.1:0-5922 GCA_964425895.1 uncultured Solibacteraceae bacterium
ACGGCCCTACGGCCTGGCGTGGCTGCTGACTCTGGCTCAGGAGTTGCGCGAGATGCGAAGCCCGCACGCGGCGGCGCTGGCCCCGCTCGAAGAAGCGGTGGTGGCGCGCATGTCGGAGTGGCTGCCGAAGCTCTCGCATCCCGGCCGCAGCGGCGAGCACAGCCAGACGGCTTTCGCGCTGGGACTCGCGCTGGAGGCGGTATCGGTGAAGTTCAAGACCGCCGAACGGGTGGGCCCGGTGGGGGAGGGCCGCTCGGTCGAGGCGCAGGCGGTCGCGTTGCTCCTTTTTGACACGCCTCGGCTGGATTCCTGACGGACTCCCATCGCGGCTGCCACGCCCTCGCGCTCCGGCTCCCCGGCAAGGGGCAGCTTGCCGGGGCCTGAAGAACCGGAGCCGTCAGGACGATGAATGGAGTGGGTGTAGAGTCCCGGTACTACCGCCGGAGTTGGTGGAGGCGTCGCGAAGCGCACCCCAAGAGAGCGGATGCTATCCTGGAGGTGGCTCACGGAAAGGGGATGAGTTGGACGATCATCTCAAGGAATTGATGCAGGAGCTCGGAAACGCCATCAACGAGTCGCTCTCCGATTCCGACAGGATCGCCGCCGCCATCGGTGAGATCAAGAAGGCCGGTTACGACGTCTTCCTGGTTCTCGAGGCAACCATCGGGTTCAACAAACGCTCCGAATCCGCCAACGAAGACGACGAAGAGGCCGGAGAGCCGACACGGCCCGCCACGGCCGCACCGTCGTCCCGCCGCAGGATCCGTTGGACGTCACAAGACCAGAAGTTCCTGAAGGCCCTCAAGATCTCCCTCGACGACGAGGGCTGAACAGGGCGGGTGTTCCCCGTTTCCCGGTGAAGATCCTCCGGGTGTCTTGAGCCGCGGTCCGGACTTCAAGTGCCCAGCAGTTCCTCATAGACGCCCGCCGTTGCGGCGGCCGCCCTTTCCCACGTGAATTCCGCCGCGCGTCCTCGCCCCGCTTCAGCGAGCGAAGCGCGCAGGCGCTCGTCATCCACCAGCCGGAGCAGTCGCCCCGCGATTTCCTCCTCATTGAGCGGGTCGACATACAGGGCGGCGGCGCCGCCAACTTCCGGCAGGGCGGACCGGTTGGAGGCAAGCACGGGAACACCCCACGCCATCGCTTCGAGGACCGGGATACCAAAGCCCTCGTCGAGCGACGGAAATGCCAGCAGCGAGGCCCGCGCATAGAGCTCCTGGAGCGCGGCTACGCCGACGTACCCCGTCACGTCGATCCTCGCGCGCGCCGGGCTGGCCTCGATCGCGGCCAGCACGTCGCCGGCGCCGTACCCCGAACCGCCGGCGAGGACGAGCCTCCACGGGGAAGGGACTCGTTCGAAGGCCTTCACGAGCCGGACCAGGTTCTTGCGCCTTTGGATGGCGCCGACATGCAGGATGATCGGCTCGCGGCGCGCCTCCAGGCCGGCCGGACGCGCATGGACGCCGTGCGGAATGACATGCACGCGGTCCGGCTCGACACCGAGCAGCTCAATCACCTGGCCGGCAGTGAAGTGCGAAACGGCGATGATCCGGTCGGAGCGGGCGGCGGCGTTGCGCGCCTGCCGGGCGAAGCGCGCCCGGAACTCCGGCGTGGAGTAGTCCCCGGTCAGCACGAACAGATCATGGAACGTGCTCACAGCGAACGGATATCGGACTTCCGGCAGGCGCTGATTGAGACCGTGAATGAGACGGGCGCCGCGAACTCGAGTCTTTTCCCAGAGCAGGCGCCGCCGGCAGGGAGCCGGGACGGGCGTCTGAAGCGCCCGGAAAAAGCGGTGAGGGCGGTAGGCCAGCAGTATCGTCCGCCCCGTGAGGCGCTTCGCCACGCCGGCGATAATCTCGCGGCTGTAGACGCCGATCCCGGAGATCTGCGCGCCGAGCGAGTAAGTGGCGTCGATGGCGACCGTCAAGGCGCCATTCTCGCACAGCGCGCCAGGGAGCCACCGCGGCCCACTGCGACGGCCGCCTCATCGATCGCCGTGGCTACGGGGGTGCCCGGTCCAACGCGCACGATTTGGTAGTGGGACGAGACCGGGCACCGTCCGCCGCGACGCGACGCATCGCCCGCGATACCGGCGCTCACTCGCTCCGCGAGGGCCGCCGCCGGTGCGAGCGCCGATGCGAGTACCGCGAAGCGGGTTCGATCGAGGACGCCGATCAACGCGCCGTCGAAGACGTTCCGCAATACGTCGGCGAAGCGCACAACGAGCGTGTCCCCCTCATGGGCGCCATACTCGCGGGTCAACCGGTCGAAACCGTCGAGCTCGAACAGGCAGAGCGTGTAGTCCGCGCGGTGGCCCGCCATTCGGCGGTGTGTCTCGGCGATCTGCTGGAAACCCGCCTCGGTGAACAGTCCGGTGAGGATGTCGGTGAGTGCGAGCCGCCGGAGCGCCGCCGCGAGGCGCTGCCGTTCGATGGCGCACCGGATCGACCGGGCGAGCGGCAGGCAATCGATCTCAGTCGTGACCAGGCAATCCTGGGCGCCCTGCCGGATGAGGGCGATCGCCTCGTGTTCCTCCTCCCGAGCGGCGAGGAGGATCACCGCCAAGTCCGGCGCGAGCCGTTGGACTGTCCGCAGAGCCTGCGAACCGTGTCCATCAGGCGGTTTCATGTCCAGCAGGAGCGCATCGAAGCTCTCGCCCTGCAACAACTCGAGAGTCGCGCCGATCGTCTCGGCATGGGTCAGCGTGCACGGTGGAATCCAAGGGTACGCATAGTGAAGCTCCGCGAGCTCGAAGAACGCTTCTTCAACCAGGCAGAGCACATCGAGCGAGGCGGTCGTGAGGAGAACCTTCAAGGACCGGTCAGGGAGCTGGAGCGAGCGGGTAGCGGGGTGGGCAGACAACTGTTTTCTCCTGGTGAGGAAGTGCGTTCCGGCGGGGATTGCTCTCACCGGACTTCGGGTAGGACAAGAGCCGCCAGCGGGTAAGGGCGGCGAGGAGGGGTGGGGAAACCTTCTTCCCGGCTCAACTGGCCAGCTCGTACTCCTTCAACTTGCGGTAGAGCGTGGTTCGACCGATGCCCAGAAGATTCGCCGCCACCGCCCGATCACCCTTGGTGAACTCCAGCGCCTGAAGGATGGCGCGGCGCTCCAACTCCGTCAATGGGAGCACCGGCGGGTCCTGCGAGCGATGGTCGAGCGGAATCTGCGCCGAGCCGTTGACCGGCAGAGCCGGCGGCATGATCGGCATCACGGCCCCTCCGGCGGCGGCGGCCATCGTCATCCGGCCCGCTTTGCGCGAGGCGATGAAGTTGCGCACCGGCGACGGAAGATCGGTGACGTGAACCAGTGGGCCGGTGGTGATCGCCACGATGCGCTGGATGCAGTTTTCGAGTTCACGGACGTTGCCCGGCCAGGGATATTCGAGCAAGGCGTCCGTCGCCTCCTGGGTGAAACGGTGCTCGCCTTCATAGCGGGACAGAAAGTGGTCGATGAGCGGCGGAATGTCTTCCTTCCGTTCGCGTAGGGGCGCCAGGCGGAGGTTCACCACGTTGAGGCGATAATAGAGATCCCGCCGGAAGTTCCCTCGCTCCACCTCTTGGGCCAAGTCGCGGTTCGTGGCGGCGATCACACGGAAGTCCGAACGCTTGGCTGCGAGCGCGCCCACCGGGCGGAACTCTTTTTCCTGGAGCACCCGCAGCAGCTTGGCTTGGAGATCAAGCGGCAGCTCGCCGATCTCGTCGAGAAACGCCGTGCCGGAGTGGGCCAGTTCGACCAGTCCGATTTTGTTTCCGACCGCCCCGGTGAACGCCCCTCGCACGTGGCCGAACAGCTCGCTCTCCATGAGCGGCCCCACCAAGGCGGAGCAATCGATTGTGACAAATGGTCCGGTGGGCTCTACGTTGTGAATCGCCCGCGCCACCACCTCCTTTCCGGTCCCGGTTTCACCGAGCACGAGAACGGGCCAACGGCCCCGGCCGACCTTGCTGACCAGCCGCAGTATTTGTCTAGTACGTTCGGAATCACCGACGATGCGGGTATGAGAACCGTCGCGAGAAGCGTGCATGGCGGCATTGAGTTCCTACCTTTGAGATAGTGGGTGACGCAAATCAAGAATCTACCGGAGATCGGGCCGGGGGAACAACACCGCAAGCTATTGCAGGCACTGACTCTTATGGGGTAATTGAACCCCCACTCGGGGTGGAACTCCCGGTTATGTTACACCCCAATGGGGGTATTCGGCGCCTTCGGTCTCCGGTTCCGGCTCCCGCGCCGTCCGGCCCGTTCGTCCCATTGATTCATCACGACGTGGTGCTCGAAACCGTTTCTGCAGATGAAGCGCACCGACTGGGGAGAAAGGGGGGGATCTTGGTGGACGGCATGGGACTCGAACCCACGACCCCCGCGTTGCGAACGCGGTGCTCTCCCAACTGAGCTAGCCGCCCAAGTCCGTTCTCCTTCAACTATAGCATGGCGCTGTGGCCACGCCGCTTATCGCTGCCGAATGGACCCTATACTAGTGAGAAGGCGCCAAAACTGGAGCGACCCTCCCAGGCGGGGCGGGACAGGGGGAATTGGTACGGAGGAGATGGGATCACGGAGGGGCAAAGACCGAAGGCTGTGGAACCGCGCTGGCCTTGGCGCGGGGATCGCCCTCCTGGCGGTGGCCTGGACGTACGCGACCAGCCAATGGCCGCTGGTTCACCTTGTCCACCTCAAGGCTTTGGATGCGCTTTTTCTGTTTCGGGGACATCGGTCGCCCTCGGACATCGTTCTGCTGACGGTGGACCAGAAATCCCTGGATACCTTCCCGGAATTGCAGGTGTTCTGGCACCGCTACTATGCCGAGGCCATCGAGGCGTCGGCGGCCGCGGGCGCCCTGGTTTTCGGGCTCGACGTCGCGTTTGGCGTGCCCGTGGAACGCTGGGAGCCAGGTCATGACCAAGCCTTGGCGGCGGCGGTGAGCGAAGCTTCCAGCACCATGCCCGTAGTTTGCGGCTTCGTCGCCGCCGCGATGGCGAAACAGGGGGAGTGGCCCGTGCCGGTCAACATGGTGGCCTCGGCGCTTGGCCTGTCCGCCATGGCGAATCTCACCGTGGACGCCGACGATTTTGTCAGGCGGCAGGAGCTGATCGAGGCCCCCGCCGCGGACGGACGGCCGCTCATGCGCAGCTTCGCGCTACGAATCGCGGAATTGTACCTTGGACAGGAGGCGAACCTCCGTGACGGCGGGCTGTATTTGGGGGAAGATCTGATTCCGGTAGACGATCGGCGCCGGTTGATGATCAACTACCGGGGCCCTCCCGCCACATTCCCGCGCATTTCGCTCAGCGACTTTCTGGCCGCCGCCCGAGCCGGCCGCCAGGATCAGTTACGGGGATGGGTGGAGGGCAGGGCCGTGCTCCTCGGTCCGGACAGTATCGGCGACCGCCACGCGACCCCCTTCTACACGACGTTTCGCGGCTCTCAGTGGAACACAGCCGGCGTGGAGATTCACGCCAACACCCTGCACACGTTGCTGAAAAGGGACTACCTGGTCCCTGTTCCCGAAACGGTCCGGCTCCTGGCGATCTTCCTGGTCGCTGCGGTTACGACCTTCATCGTCCTGACACAGAAGCCGGTGATGACGACAGCGTGGCTGCTGCTCAACTTCGCCGCGACCGCGGCCGTGAACTATCTGTTGTTCGTGCGGGGCCGCGTTCTCTCGACGTCCGAAATGCTGGTCACCGGCCTGTTCGCACTGCTGTGGGCGCTGATCTACCGGTTCCTCGCGGCGGAGAAGCGCGGCCGGTTGTTCCACCGTGCCGTCTCGATCTTCGTAGGCAGGCAGGTGGCCACCGCGCTGGATAGCGACGAGGCCATCCGGCTGACCGGAACGCGGCAGACGTTGACAATCCTGTTCACCGATGTCCGCGGCTTCACTTCGTTTTGTGACTCCAAGGACCCGGCTGAGGTGGTGGG
>CAYRPT010000278.1:0-5905 GCA_964425895.1 uncultured Solibacteraceae bacterium
CAGGTCGCCGATCACCGCCACGGAATCGGCGCCGGCTCGCAGCACATCGATCGCGTTATGGCGCGTGATGCCTCCGATGGCGACCAGCGGCTTCGAGGTGAGCGTCCGCCACTGGCGGAGCCGGTCGACGCCCACCACCGGATCGGGTTTCGCCTTTGAGCCTGTCTCGAAGATGGGTCCCAGAGCCAGGTAGTCTACCGGTTCGGAGAGGGCGGCCTCCAACTGCTCCCGGTTGTGGGTGGAGAAGCCGATGACGGGTCCCTCGCCGAGGAGTTTTCGGGCGTCCGGCGCGGGCAGGTCGTCCTGCCCAAGGTGCACGCCCGCCTCGAGCAGCTTCGCCATGTCGGCGCGGTCGTCGACAATCCATAGGGCGTCCGCTTGGCGGCACAGGGCGCCGATGGCGGCGGCCTTCGTAAACAGATCCCGGGAGAAATGACCTTTGTGGCGGAATTGCAGGATCTTAGCGCCGCCCTCCAGAATGACGGCCGCCGCCGCGGTCAGCTCGAGCCCGCCTGCGAAGAGCGTGGCCGTGTCGAGAATTGGGTAGAAAGGAGGGAGTACGATCGACACTCCGTTATCTTAGCGTGGCCGGTCCGGCGGGCCGCCGCGAAGCGGGAAGGTTATGGGTGGACCGGAATCTCGCGCTCCACCTTCAGGATGCGATGAGCAACGTAGGAGGATTCCGTGGCGTTCATTGCCAGCGCGTACGTGCGGACCAGGACTTCGAAGGACGGGCCCAATTTGTCATCTTTCTGCTTCAGGCCGGCGTCGAACTCGGCGAAGAACTTTGGATCCCGCACGAACTCCCAGGCTGTCTGAGTTCCTGAGATGTTAGTGCCTTCAATGATCAATACCCGGCCCGTGTGGCTGAGATTGGGAAGGAGGGCCACTACGCCGTACTGCTCGGCCGTGGAACCATCCTCGCCGCGGTTGTAGTAGACATGCTGTTCGCCGGCCCGCGGCTCTCTGTTCCGAAAGTAGGAGCGTTTTCTATGCGTGTCGTAGTCATACAGGAAATTTCTCTCGCCGGCGAACATCTCACACCAGGGATTCGCAGCGCGGCTGCCCACCAGAATGTGATGGCCCTCCTTGAAGTCCTGCAAACTCACATCCCGCGCGTGCTTCACCAGCGTGTTGCCAGCGAACCGCGGGTTCGTTCGAAGTATATCGGCGAGGATATCAACATCGACCGATACGGACATCTTGAATCGCCCGAAGGACGCCAGTTCTCCGGTGGCCAACTCATCAATGTACCGTCGGTCGAGATAGTCGGCGAGGGACAGCCGCTTCCCTGTTTGGCCCTGCAGAATGGAGTATCCGACATCGGCAAGGACGATCGTCGTTCGATGCTGCGAATCGAATACGTAAGACCAGATTCCCGACGCGTTCAGGGGCGGTCGCGGATTCTTTGCCAGCTCTCCGCGCAGTTGGCGAGCCTCGGTCCACTGCCAGAGCGCAAGGGCCCCGAACACAATGGTCCCGGCCAGGGCCACAGCCGCCAAGGGCGGCAAGACAGGCCACTTGATCCCGGCAAGTAAACGGGTCAAGCGAAGCAGCCCCAAGGCCGGGATGGCGTCGGCGGAGGAACCGCCGGCGCTGGGAGCTTCTTCACGCGCCTGGAAGACCGGGACATAAGAGCCCTTCGGGATGTGCAGAATGACGCGTTCGCGGCGGCCGTCGGTGGAGAAATACTCCTCCAGCGCCTTTCTTAAACGGCGGGCATCCACCCGCACGATGTTGTCTTCACTGGCGTTGTAGTCGGGCCGCTTGCCGTAGACCTGACAGCCGATCTGCTGCTCATGAATGTCCTCGAGATGATTTGCGAGGGCCCGCTCGCAGACATAGAGCAAGAAGCAGCGAAGACGCGCCGATTTCTGAAACGGCTCGCTCGCGGCGATCCGTTGGACCAATTCCCAACGTTCATCTTCGATGAGCCGGAGGGGCGTCTCCTGAGTTCCGCTGGCCATCGGCGCAAATCCTATCGAACGAACCGGATTATATCACTGCAAGGCAGATGTTACGGGGCTCCCGAATTGACTCTCGAATTGAGTCATTTGTTGAGGCTCGCGAAATAGAGTGACCAGTGCCGGTGGCCGCATTGGGGCGTGGAGCAACTCCTCACAGCTCGCTCGTGCGGGCGGCTGCGAGGTAGCGTTCCAGGACCGGCAGGCTGACCTCCACGCCAAGGCCGGGGCCCTCCGGCACCGTCACGCGGCCTTCCACCGGCCGGATCGGCTCGGTCAACAAATCGGTGCGAAGGGGATTCGGATTCGCGTCCCATTCGAGCAGGGGCTCATTGAAAGGCGGGGTGGGGAACGCGGTGTGCGGCGCCGGGGGGAGCGTAGCCAGAAAGTGCAAGCCTGCGGCGACGGCGATGCCGCTGCCCCAGACGTGCGGCATGCACTGCACGTGGAACGCCGAGGCCATGGCGGCGATGCGGTGCAGCTCGGTTAGGCCGCCAGCCGCGCAGGTGTCCGGCTGCGCAATATCGACGGCGCGCTCGGCGAACCACCGGGCAAATCCATAGCGGGTGTGCTCGCACTCGCCGCCGGCGATGGCAATGCGGCAGGAGGACTTGACCGCGACGTAGCCGGCGAGATCTTCGGGCGGTACCGGCTCCTCAAACCAATAGATGTCGTAGGGCTCGATGCCCTGGGCCACGCGGCAGGCGACGTGAGCGTTGTAGGCGTGGTTCGCATCCACCATGAGAAGGACGCCGGGGCCGAGCGCCTCCCGCGCCGCCGCCACCCGTTCGATGTCCTCGAACGGTGTGAGGATCCCAATCTTCGCTTTCACGGCCGGGAAACCCGCCTCACGATACTGCAAAGCCTCCTCCCGGAGCAAGGGCAGATCCTGGGCCAGGGTCGGGCGCTCGGCGCCGCGGTAGTACAGGCCGGTGGCGTACGTTCGGACCTGGCTGCGGAAAGCGCCGCCCAACAGTTCGTACACCGGCGCCCCGCGGGTCTTGCCGAGCAGGTCCCATAGGGCGATGTCGATGCCGCTGATGGCCTCGATGGTGCTGCCCTTGGCGCCGAAGTCCCGCGTGCGATTGTAGAAGCGTTCCCAGTGAACCGCGGGGCGGCATGGATCTTCTCCAAGCAGCATGCCCGCGAAGACGTCGTGGATTTGCGAGGCTACCGGCTCGGCCGGTCCATACTGGCCGGCCTCTCCCCATCCGGCCAGACCGGCATCGGTTCCGATGCGTACCAGCAGGCACTTGCGCTGCGCAAAACGCGCCTGAGACGACCAGAACGTGTCAGGGCCCAGCGGGACCTTGAGGATGAAAGTGTCAATGCGGGTGACTTTCATAGTCATCCCGCATTCTACGGGAGATCCGGTCTCAGGAGAAGGGATCGGACAGGGGGCTCTCTATCGCGCGCTACGTCCCGGAATCCGCTTCCTGCGCCTGCTTCTTTTCGGCCGGGGGAGGCGGCAGGCAGGCGCCGCGGCAGACCACCTCGGAGACGGGCTGGTAGGGTTCAAGTTTGGTGGGATCCGAGAGCGAAACACGGCGAACGCCGGTTCGTTCGACCACCGTGGAATCGGGCCGGACCTCGCGCTCAACGATGATCTGCTCGCGAAGCTGGGCTCCCGTGCGGCCGCCGCTATCGACCGACCGGCCGGGCTCCGCGCCTCCGTACTCGCTGATGATGCGGTGTTCGGAGCCGTCGGGCCGGCGCTCGACGTTGATGACGGTCTGTCCGGCGAACGTCATGGCGCCGCTGGCATTCACGGTGTTGTAGCGCACGGAGGTTGAGGTTTCCGTTCCATCGGTGCGGACGACTTCCGTGGTTTCGCGCGCGGCGGGCGCAAACTGACCTCCGTCGCGGCGATAGACCGTCAGGTCGCTGGTGGACCGGTTTCCGCTAACGACCTCGCGCTGCACCTTTCGCTCGACCACCTCTAGTGAGCCGCTTATCGTCGGGCGCTCCACCTCGGTGACCGCGTCGGTTGTGTCGCCGCTCGAGGTGGACCGGGTGGTGGCGCGCTCGTACATCTGGAGGCGGCCGTTCAGGTCGCCCTCGTAGCGGGTGGTGGTTACGGTCAGCCCGCCGGATGGGCCAGGGCGTTCCTCAATGCGAATCTTCTCGGGCGTTCCCGGCCGGCCATCCAATGAGTAGCGCTGGACCGTCCGCTCGATCACGCGGCCTCCGGGGCCGTCCTCCAGGATCTTCTCCTCGACCTGTTCGAGGGGGGCCGCACGTCCGTTCAGCGTGTCAACCGTCTCCCTGCGCATGGTCTGACCCGGTCTCTGGAGCTCGGCATAGCTGCGGCTGCCCAGCCGGTTTCCGCCGGCGTCATAAGTGTAGGCCTGATATTCCGCCTTCCTTTCCTGAGCAGGCAGAACGGCCGTGAGACACGCGCACACCAACACCCAACTCCGCATGGCAACTCCAGAATAAGGCGTCGCCTCTACGCCATCAATAGGGTTTTCACCCGGGATCCGAAGCGAGAGAAAACCCCAGGAATCTTAAGCGGCCGCTGATGCCGCTGGCAGTCTCCGGCTCTGACTCCGGTACAATTCACCTGATGAGACCTTCGACCCTTGGATGGCGCCTCGCGTTTCTCGGCCTTCTGGCGCCGGTTTCGCTGGTTTGGGCGCAGTCCGCGGGGGAACCGATCTCCTTTCGGGTCCAGTTTGGTGCTCGCGATACCGCGCCGACGACATGGAACGGTTCGATGCGGGTTGAGTCGGGTGAACTGGTCGGCTTACGATCGTGGCATCCGAGGCCCGGAGAGCGTGTCTCCACTGCTTCTTGGGAGTTGGCCACCCGCTGGGGACCGAATTTCCGGCTCCGGCCCGTCGAGACGGATGCGTTGACGGAGCCCGAACGCTATCTGCTCGTGCCCGCTCTGGTCGTGGATGTGGCCGGATCATCGGCGACTACGGTGGTATTCGACACCGCGCAGGGGCGATTCCGCGTGCAGCCCGCCGCGTTGCGCGCGGGTGAGTCCGCCGCCTTTCTGGGGGGGCGCGTCATCGCCGACCGGACTCCCTACGCCCAGAACCTCTCCGGCGAGGCCGAGCACGATGACGGCGCCTCTCTCGTGGCCGGTCCGAATGGGGAATTGTGGGCGGCGTGGGTGGCGTTTACCGAGAGCGCGGAGATCCGCGTAAGCCGTTTCGACGGGCGGGCGTGGGGAGCGGCTGAGAGGATCGGCAAGCCTGGTGACATCTTTCAGGTAAAGCTGGCAAGGGACGCCGCCGGCCGGCCCTGGGCGATCTGGTCCGAGCAGGTGGAGGGGAACTTCGACCTCTATGCGAGCTCGTTTGACGGCCGCGCCTGGAGTTCGCCGCAGCGCTTGACGACCGCGCCCCAGCCCGATGTATGGCACGCCGCCGCAACCGACGCGGCGGGACGGATCTGGGTCGTCTGGCAGGGGTTTCGGGGCGGCAGTTCTGACATCGTCGCGCGGACCTACGATCCATCAGGCGCCGCCTGGAGCGAAGAGACGCGCATCTCCACGTCTCCGGCCAACGATTGGGCGCCCGCCGTGGCGGCTGACAGCAGTGGATCGGTGTACGTCGCCTGGGACACCTACGACCAGGGCAACTATGACGTTGTGATGCGGAGCTTCCGGAATGGCCAATGGTCGGAGCCGGCGGCCATCGCGGCGACGCCAAGGTTTGAGGCCAACGTCAGCCTGGCTTGCGACCGTGCCGACCGGCTCTGGGTCTCATGGAATGAAAGCGGCTTCCAGTGGGGCAAGGATTTCGGCTTCCTCGTGCGAAAGCAAGCGACGCCGCTCTACTTGTCGCGGTGGATGGGAGTCGCCGTGTTCGCCGACGGGCGCTGGCAGGAGCCGGTAGCCGATCTTAACGATGCGCTGCCGGCGGTGATGCGGGACTATAACGATCTGCCCACGCTGTTGGCCGATGCCGCGGGCCGGGTTTGGCTCTTTT
>CAYRPT010000279.1:0-5888 GCA_964425895.1 uncultured Solibacteraceae bacterium
AGAATGTCGACCGCCCCCGCCAGCTCACCGGCGTGCGCGATTTCCCGCACCCCTCCTCCGGTACGGAACTCGGCCGCAATCTCGGGGAAGTTTTCCATATGAGGACCAAGGATGACCGCCTGCCCGCAGGCCGCGGGTTCGAGGATATTGTGTCCCCCGCGATCCGCCAGCGTCCCGCCCATGAATACAACTGTGGCAAGAGGGAAAACGCTGGTCAGTTCGCCAATGCTGTCGAGCAACAACACGCCGGGCAGCGGCAGGCTGACCCTCCCGGTGAGTTGCGATCGGCGCAGAAAAGGGACGCCGGCGGCCCCCAGCTTGACCGCCGCCTCCTCAAATCGCGCCGGCCGGCGCGGAACCAGGATCAACAGCATTCGGGGGTGGCGGGGGGCAAGCTCCGCAAGTGCGGTGACCACTGCGTCATCCTCGTCCACGTCGCCGGACCGAGCCGGCGGCATGGTGCTGGCCGCCACCCAAATTTCCTCCGGTTGGAGGCGCTCGAGCAGCGTCCGTACCTCCCCGGGAGGCTCCGACGCCGACGGGTCGAAATCATACTTCAGGTTCCCGATATTCCGGACCTTCCCGGGTGGCGCGCCGAGAGCGCAGAAACGCTCGCGAGCCTGATCGGTCTGGACCAGAATGGCGTCCGGTTCCGCCAGCGCGGCGCGAAAGAACCAGGCAAAACGGCGGTAGCGGGGGAACGCCCGGTCGGAGATCCGGCCGTTTACCACCAGCAAGCCGGCGCCGGTCCGCTTGGTCTCCCGGTACCAGTTCGGCCATATCTCCGTTTCGAAGCCGACGACGACGGAAGGGTGCAGCGTCCGGAGCACCCGGCGGACGGCGAACGGATAGTCGATGGGGGCAAAGAAGATGCCGTCGGGAACGGATCGCAGCTTCTCCTCCGCCAGGGCGCGTCCGGCCAAAGTGGTGCAGGAGACGAATATCCGCCGCCTCGGATATTCGGCGCGCAGGTTGTTGAGTAGCCGTACGGCGGCCATCACTTCCCCGACGGAGACCGCGTGCAACCAGATCGCCCCTGGCGCCGTCTGTTGAAAGGCGCCCGGCAGGAAGCCGAAGCGCTCCCATAGCCGATCGAAGTAGCGTCGGTCGCGGAGGCCCCGGAATAGCAGATAGACTACGAGAAGCGGAAACCCAGCCCATTGGAGGAGGCGATAGGGGAGGAAGATGAGCGTCCTGCGCAACGGCCTGATTCTCGTACTGAGTATAGCCGCCCTGGGCGCGGCGGATGACCGGAACTTCCGCCCCCGTCCGGCGAGCGAGTATGCTAATAAACTCACCATCGCCGGTTTGACCATTGCCGCCGACGCCTTCACCACTCCGCCGGAGACAAAAGCCCCGTTCGGCAAGCTGAATCCCAACGATCACGGTGTTTTGCCCGTCTTGGTGGTGATGCAGAACGAC
This sequence comes from uncultured Solibacteraceae bacterium, assembly GCA_964425895.1. Lineage (GTDB taxonomy): Bacteria > Acidobacteriota > Terriglobia > Bryobacterales > Bryobacteraceae > CAYRPT01. The sequence goes on from CAYRPT010000279.1 coordinate 1,423, forward strand.
TCCCGGCAGACTCTGCGGCTGGAGCAGATGCGGGTGGAGTACCTGCGGGAAGACGGGCGGCGAATCAAGGCCGTTCCCGCCTCCGAAGTCCGGTTCCTTTACGGCATCGAAAAGCCAAACCTCAGCGGCCAGCGGGTTCCATACCCAATCCCCGGCCTAGGCAAGAAGAAGAACCCACTGGCTGCGGAGGAGATTGAAGGGCGCGCCTTCAGCGCCCGGATGCTGCCTCCGGGCGACTCGGCCTCCGGCTTCTTCTACTTCAACACCGCGCCCCTCCGCAATGCCCAGCTCTACATCACGGGGATATCCGAAGCTTCCACCGGCCAGGAGTTGTTCTTCTTCGAACTGCCTCTGGAGTGAATCCCTATGGCCCTGCGGGCCGCCAAGGCGCGCGAAAGCAGGTTAACGTCCCGCCGCGCCCGCGCCGTCATTGTGGTAACCAATGAGTCATGCGCGCGATTCTCTCGGCTATTGCGGTGGCGGCTCTCATCTCTCTTCCCGCCGCCGGGCGCGGGCTGACTCCCAAAGACGTTGCCCGGCTGCGGTCCGTGTTATCTGCACAGGTCTCGCCTGACGGGCAATCCGTGGCATACACGCTTCTGGTTCCCCGCAGGCTCTTTGAGGAAGATGATGGTCCTGCCTGGGTCGAATTGCACGTGTGGGATGCAAGGCGAGGGAGTAGACCTTTTGTCACCGGTCAGGTGAACGTGAGCGAGGTGGCCTGGGCGCCCGATGGCTCGGCCATCAGCTTCCTGGAGAAGCGGGGCAAGGACAAAGCGCGTTGCCTCTACGCGATCCCCCTCGACGGCGGAGAGGCCCGCAAGGTGATCGAGCACGATACCGACATCAGTCAGTACGCATGGCTGGGCGGCGGCTCGCGCGTGGCGTTTCGCGCCCCTGAGAAGAGAGACGAGCGGGCGGAAAAGCTCGAGAAAAAAGGATTCGTCCAGGAGATCTTCGAAGAAGATCTACGCTTCACGAGGGTCTGGCTGGCCGTACTGGGCGGCGAAAAACCGGAGAAGCGGATGCTGCCGCTCGAGGGAACGGTCAACGCCATCCAGGCCTCGCCCGACGGCTCCTTGCTCGCCGTCGCGCTGGCGCCCAAGCCGCTGGTGGACCACGAGTACATGTACACGCGGGCCTATGTTGTACGGACCGATAACGGCGAAACGGTCTACGCGCTGGGTAATCCGGGCAAGCTCGGCGCCATGCGCTGGAGTCCGGATGGAACTCATCTGGCGGCCATCGCCGCCGCCGACGAGAACGATCCATCGGCCGGCCGGCTCTACCTCACGGACCTCCGGTCGCGGCAGACGCGGAAGCTCTTTTTCGACGATCCCGGCGACGTGGCCGCCGTCGCCTGGAAGGATGACCGCACGTTACTCTATGCGTGGGACGAGGGGGTGGAGACAAGACTGCGTTCTCTCGATGTTGCCTCGGGGCGCTCGGAAACAATGCTGGAGCGGGCGCTTCCCACGCTGTCGTCCGCCAAGGGAAGAATCGCCGCACCCCGTGATGCCCCCGAGCATCCGGCGGAGCTGTTCATCGTGGATTCCAGTGAGCCTTCGGCGCGGCGGGTGACGACTTCAAACCCGTGGCTACAGGAAGTGGCGCTGGCTCGCCAGGAAGTCATCGAGTACCGCACCCGGGACGGCCTGCGGCTCCAAGGATTGCTGATCCGCCCACTGGAAGAGCAGCCCGGCAAACGCCACCCGTTGATTCTGGCGGTTCATGGGGGACCGGAATCGCACGAGCGGAATGGTTGGCTTACCAGCTATGCCAACCTGGGCCAAATGGCGGCCGCTCGTGGATTCGCCGTCTTCTATCCCAATTACCGCGCATCCACCGGCCGCGGCGTGGCCTTCTCCAAGCTCGACCACGGACGCCCGGCGATGGAGGAGTTCGACGACCTGGTGGACGCCGCCCGGCACCTGGTGGCGGCCGGACTGGCCGACGAAAAGCGGATCGGCGTCACCGGCGGCTCCTACGGCGGATACGCGACGGCCTGGTGCTCGACGGCGCTCTCGGAGCACTTCGCCGCCGGCGTGATGTTCGTCGGCATCAGCGATCAGATTTCGAAGCTCGGAACCAGCGACATTCCCGACGAGATGTTCCTGGTTCACGAGCAGAAGCGTTTGTGGGATGATTGGGATCTCTTCCTGCGTCAGAGCCCCATCTATCATGTACAGAAGGCACGGACCCCGTTGCTGATCCTTCACGGCAAGGATGACCCGCGCGTGCCACCCTCCCAGTCGCTCGAGCTTTACCGCAGCCTGAAGATCCTGAACCAGGCGCCCGTGCGGCTCGTCTGGTATCCCGGCGAAGGCCACGGGAACCGCAAAGCCGCCGCCCGGTACGACTACAGCCTGCGGGCGCTGCGTTGGTTCGAGCACTATCTGGCGGGACCCGGCGGTCCGCCGCCGGCGAAGGAACTCGATTACGGCTTCGATCTTGACGACACGAAGGACTAGGAGCCGCCGGGCGCCCGGGGAGTGAGGAGAACCTTGCGGCGCTACGGTGACCCCAGGCGCCCTGATATCATGTGTCGCGTCATGAAGCATATGCTCGCATCGGCCGGGTGGGCGCTTGGTCTGGTGGCGGCCGGCTGGGGGCTTCCGGCGGATGCGCAAACTCCGGAAGGGAGGAAGGCCGTGCTCGATTCGGTTGTTTTCTACGCCTCGTTTGACGAGGCGGTCACAGCGGATTTCGGGATGGGTTCTCCCGAAGTCCGGACGCGCTTCAATCATCCCAGCGAGAAGGGCCGGTTCGTCTTTGAGGACGGGTTCGACCGTAACGTCTTTCGCATCGCCGCCGGACGTGGGGTCCGCGGCGGGGCCCTCGAAGCGCTTGACGTATTGCCCGACAACGGACGAATCTTCTTCCCTGCCAAGGGGAATCTGCCCTATCGCGCGAGCGGATGGGAGGGCGCGGTCTCCGTCTGGCTGAAGATCGATCCCAACGCCATGCTGAAGACCCGGTTCTGCGATCCGATCCAGATCACCGAAAAGGGCGCCACCAATGGCGGACTCTGGATCGATTTTCCCGACACTGCGCCGCGGGATTTCCGGCTGGGAGCATTCCCGTCCGAGGGCGACGGGCGGCGGCAGATCGCTGAATCCGAGCCGGATGCCCCCCTGGTTCGCGTCACCAACATCGGCTGGAAGGCTGACGACTGGCATCATGTGGCCTTCACCTGGAGCGGATTTGACACCGGCCGAAACGACGCCCGCGCCGCGCTGTACATCGACGGGGAGCTCAAGGGGGGACTCCGCGACCGGAAGATCACGATGGATTGGGACATCGAAAAGACCGGCATCTACGTGGCCGTCAGCTATATCGGCCTGCTGGACGAGCTGGTGATCTTCCGCCGCCCACTGACGGCCGAAGAAATCGCTCTTCTGCATAGCGATCCGGCGCTGCTCGCAGTCGTACCTCGACGTCCGCGGTAGGCCGCCCCCGCCTCACCCGTCTGCCGCTTTTCCCAGTGCCGTCCGGACGACTATACTAATTCCGGACGAAGAATCCCCCCTATGGAATACCCAGGCACATCCACGCGAAGACAGCTACTAAAGGCCGCCGCAGCGGCCAGCCTGATGTCGGGCTGCAGCGGCGAAAAGCCGCCTCCGCCGCCCGCCAAGACGCCGGGGCGCGCCGAGCGCCTGAAAACCCCTCTGCCGAAGCCGAACGGCCTGAACCTCATCGTGATCGTCGCCGATACTTGGCGTACGGATCACCTTGGCGTTTACGGCGGGCGCAAAGTCCCCACTCCACACCTCGACCGGTTCGCGGCCGAAGGCGTCCTGTTTGAGAATGCTTACGCGGACTCGCTTCCCACGCTCCCGACGCGGCGTGTCTGGCAGGCGGGCCGTTCCTTGCTGGCGGATAAGGATCCCTGGTGGGCGGCTCACGATCCCGAAGCCGTCACCATCGCCGAAGTTCTGAGCAGGGCGGGCTATTGTACCGGTCTCATTGCTGATACCTTTCACTACTTCAAGCCCGGAATGAATTTCCATCAGGGGTACGAGACCTTCGAATGGATCCGCGGCCAGGAGTCCGACGCCTGGGTTGCCGGCACGCACCGTTTCGAGCCGTCGTCCCACATGCCGTCCCATCTCGTCAACGAGAAGTACATGGCGGCCATGCGACAGTACATGGCGAACACCACCGGGCGCAAGAGCGAGGACGATTACTTCTGCGCGCAGACCACCGCGGCCGCCATCCGGTGGCTGGAGCTTCGCGATGCCCGCCGGCCGTTCCTTCTTTGGGTCGACATGTTTGATCCCCACGAGCCGTGGGACGCCCCGCCTCGCTTTCAGAAAATGGTGCGTCCGGATTATGGCTACGACCGGTATCTGTTCGGCTACGGCGTCCGGAACGAAGACATCCGCGAATCCGATTACGCCGTGATCCGCGACCTCTATGCCGCCGAGGTCGCCTTCAGCGACTTCATCATTGGCCGGCTGCTG